>LBIU01000742.1 GCA_000987445.1 Candidatus Accumulibacter adiacens
GCGTGAGTCAGCGGCAAGAGCCTACTCGGGAACCAGGATCTTGCCGTCGGTGCTGAACTGATAGTCGCGGAAGATGTGCTCGGCGGCGAGCAGTTGGAAGCTGCCGTCGGGCAGGCGCCGGGAGGTATCCTTGAGGCGATAGGTGTAATGACCGCAGGTCCAGCAATCGAAGTTGCGCATCTGCGTACATAGACAGGTCTTGTCCCTGACCGATATCCGCTTGACGCCCGGATTTGCCTCGACTTCGCGGTTATAGGCGTTGATGTACGAGCAGTTGCCGGTGCTGTCGAGAAGGTAGCCGTAGGCCTCGCAATTGGGCCGGATACCGTCGCCGATCGCCGGACTGTTGCTCAGCATGCGCATCGGATAGCCGGTCGGCGAAATCTGGTTGACTTCGATCTGGTCTTCGCCGACTTCGAAGTAGCGTTGCTTGACGTCCTCTGGCAGACCGCATTCCCGGGAGACGGTAAAGCGCGTCGCCACCTGCACGGCAGCCGCGCCCTGCTCGAGAAAGGAAACCGCATCGCTGCCGGTGAAGATGCCGCCCGCCGGAATCAGCGGAATGTCCAGCTGCTCGGCCTGCAGATAGCGATGAATCTCGGCGAAGATGGTCGCCAGATCGTACTCTGCCCAATCCATGCCGAAGCCCAGGTGGCCACCGGCCAGCGGCCCTTCGACGACCACGTAGTCAGGCAGGCGCTTGCAGCGTGCCGTCTTGCGCAGAAAAAGCTGCAGCGCGCGCAGCGACGAGACGATGATACCCAGCTTGGCGTCCCGGAAACGCGGATGATCCTCGATCAGCGCAAAGGAACCGAGATGCAGTCCGGCGGCCAGGGTGATGCCGTCGGCGCCGGCATCCAGCGCGCCCTGCATGCGCACGCGCAGGGTTTCCCGCGGCGCGTTCATGGTCAGCTTTTCCATGCAATTGACGAAGATCAGGCCTTCGCCACGCTTCGCCTCCATGGTCCTGCCGACGTGCATTCGCGTCGCCTCGGCGAGTTGCTCCAGATCGAAGCGGACCACCGACTTGTCGGAATTGGCCACGTTGAATTTGTACTGCTTGAGTTTGTCCTTGACGAACTTGGCGTTGAAGCGCCGATCGGCAACGGTATTCACCATCGCGTCGGAGATATGTCCCACCCCACCCAGTCGAGCCGCTTCAAGCGCCAACTCGGCCGTCGAAATGTCGACCCCCATGCCGCCGATCATGATCGGCACCAGTTCCTTGTTGCCAAACTTCAGACGGAAATCATCAACGCACTTCATGCATGTCCTTCCCAACTCGGCCCAGCGTCCTCGGCCTGCCCGACAGGTGATCACAGCCACTTCCACGAACTCGCCATTATCGCTCATCCCAGCCCGCCATGGCTTGCCGGATGCAAGGAAATCGCAATTCCCCAGCGCTCTGTGAAAGGAATCGGCGGCAGGCGGCAGAGAAAGCGCCGCAGCGAAGCGG
>LBIU01000088.1 GCA_000987445.1 Candidatus Accumulibacter adiacens
TGGTCGTTTGACGAGCAGAGTGTAGATGCGACGGCTATCGGCGCGGAGAACCTGGAAGTGCGTTCCGGCAATGGCGAACTCCTCGTCGCCCTGCGGCACCCAGCCGAGGTGGTGCAGGATCAGGCCGCCGACGGTCAGGCTCTTTTCGTCGTGCAGTTGCGTCCCGAAGGCGGCGTTGAATTCGGCCACCGCGGTCTGGGCCTTGACCCGGTAGCGTCCGCTGGGGTCGAGCTGGATGTTCTCGTCGCCTTCGTCGCCGGTGGCATCGTGCTCGTCCTCGATTTCGCCGACGATCTGTTCGAGCACGTCCTCGATGGTGATCACGCCGGCCACGCCGGCGTATTCGTCGACCACCACCGCCAGGTGATTGCGCGAGACACGGAATTCGCGCAGCAGGACATCGAGGCGCTTGAATTCCGGGATGAACATCGCCGGACGTAGCCAGTCGCGAAGGCGGAAGTTGTCGTCGCGCGGCACGCGCAGCAGGTCTTTGGCGAGCAGGATGCCGATCACGTTGTCGCGATTGCCGTTGATGACCGGCAGACGCGAATGGGCGGTCCGGTTGACGTGCGCAATGACCTCCGCCAGCGAGTCTTCCATGTCGATCACTTCCATCTGCGAGCGTGGCACCATGACTTCGCGGGCTGTGATTTGTGACGCCGCGAGCGCACCTTCGGTGATGCTCAGGGCGTCGGCGTCGAGCAGCTGGCGTTGGTGTGCCGAACGCAATAACTGAATCAGCTGTTGGCGGTCTTCGGGTTCGCGCTGGAGGAGTGACGAGAGACGCTCGAACAAGCCCGGGCTGTGGCTATCATCCATAAAGAAGTTTCGAGGATTGAGGCGTCAGCGGCGAAGGCAGTCAGCCCTCAGGCGCTGCTTGTCGCCGCTGACGCATCAGTCCTCGCTGCGGTAGGGATCCGGATAGCCGAGGTCGGCGAGGATGCTGCGTTCGAGGTCCTCCATCGCGGCCGCCTGTTCCTCGCCTTCCTCATGGTCGTGGCCCTGCAGATGCAGCATGCCATGCACGACCAGGTGAGCGTAGTGCGCGTCCAGCGATTTGTCCTGCTCGGCCGCCTCGCGGGCGACGACCGGCACACAGAGGACCAGGTCACCACAGAGCTGCGGTTCGAGCGCGTACGGAAAGGAGAGGACGTTGGTGGCGTCGTCCTGACTGCGGTACTCGCGATTCAGTCGCCGCCCTTCGTCGGCAGCGACGAAGCGCACGGTCACCCGCCCGTCCTGGTTCTCGCTCTCGGCCAGCGCGGCGCGCGCCCAGGCGCGGACGCGCGGCTTCTTCGGCAGGCTCTGGCGCTCGCAGGCGTACTGGACTTCAATTTCGAGGCGCTCAGTTTTTTTCGGCATGGTGTCGGGCCCTGGTTTTGGCCTCGATCGCATCCAGGGCCGCGGTGTGCGCTTCGTAGGCCGAGACGATCCTGGCCACCAGCGGGTGACGGACGACATCTTCCTTGAGAAACTCGGTGAAGGCGATGCCGCGCACCTCCTGGAGGATCAGCCGCGCTTCGATCAGGCCGCTCTTCTGGCCGCGCTGCAAGTCGATCTGGGTGACGTCGCCGGTGACCACCGCTTTGGCGCCGATGCCGATGCGCGTCAGAAACATCTTCATCTGTTCCGGCGTCGTGTTCTGCGCTTCGTCGAGGATGATGAAAGCGTGGTTCAGGGTGCGACCGCGCATGTAGGCCAGCGGCGCGATCTCGATCGCGCCACGCTCGAAGAGCTTGCCGACGCGCTCGAAGCCCATCAGGTCGTAGAGGGCATCGTAAAGCGGGCGCAGATAGGGATCGACCTTCTGGTTCAGATCGCCCGGCAGGAAGCCCAGGCGTTCGCCGGCTTCCACCGCCGGGCGGGTGAGGACGATCCGTTGCACCAGCTCGCGTTCGAAGGCGTCGACCGCCGAAGCCACGGCCAGGTAGGTCTTGCCGGTGCCGGCCGGGCCGGTGCCGAAAGTGATGTCGTGTTCCTGGATGTGCTTGAGGTATTCGATCTGCCGCGGCGTGCGGCCGTGCAACTCGCTCTTGCGGGTCATCAGCGCTGGCGAGACGCCGCCGCCTGAGGATACCTTGTGCACCGGCCGGTTGAGGATCTCGATCAGGCCAAGCTGGATTTCGTCGACCGACAGTGCTTCCTTGGCTTGCGCGTAGAACTGTTGCAGCGCTTCCGAGGCGCGCGTGGTTTGCGCGCTGTCGCCGCGCAGCGTGAAGCGCTCGCCACGGCGGGCGATCGAGACGTCGAGTGCGGTCTCGATCTGGCGCAGGTTCTCGTCGAGTGCGCCGCACAGGTTGGCCAGGTGCTTGTTATTGACCGGTGAGAGCAGCAGTTCGATGGCCCGGCTCTTGGTTTCAGCTGTCTTGGCGTTCATGCTGCCTGCCCCGCGTTCTGGTTGACGATCTCGCCGCGCAGCGAGTGCGGCAGCGCGGCGCTGATGCGCACATCGACGAAACGATCGAGCCACTGCGTGGCGTCGGCGGAATCGCTGGCGAAATTGACGACGCGGTTATTGTCCGTGCGCCCGGCCAGCTCGCGCTTGTCTTTTCTCGACAGGCCTTCGACGAGCACCCGCTGCACGCTGCCGACCATGGCCAGCGATACCTCCTGCGCCAGGCCGTCGATGCGCTGCTGCAGGCGCTGCAGGCGTTCGAGTTTCACCGCTGCCGGCGTGTCGTCGGCGAGATCGGCGGCCGGGGTGCCGGGCCGCGCGCTGTAGATGAACGAGAACGAGGCGTCGAAACCGACGTCGTCGATCAGCTTCATCGTCTTTTCGAAATCCTCGGCGGTCTCGCCCGGAAAACCGACGATGAAGTCGGAGGACAGGGACAGGTCGGGACGCGCCGCGCGCAGCTTGCGCACCAGGCTCTTGTACTCGAGGGCCGTGTAGCCGCGCTTCATCGCCGCCAGCACGCGGTCGGAGCCCGACTGCACCGGCAGATGCAGATGCGAGACCAGTTTCGGCACGCGGGCATAGATTTCGATCAGCCGTGCTGTCACTTCACGCGGATGCGAAGTCGTGTAGCGGATACGCGCGATGCCCGGGATCTCGGCGATGTATTCGATCAACAGCGCCAGGTCGGCCGTTTCCTCGCCGGGCTGCGCCTGGCCCTTGCCGCTCATCGCGCCGCGGTAGGCATTGACGTTCTGGCCGAGCAGGGTCACCTCCCTGACGCCCTGTTCCGCCAGGCCGGCGACTTCGGTCAATACGTCATCGAAGGGGCGCGAGACCTCGTCGCCGCGGGTGTAGGGAACGATGCAGAACGAACAGAACTTGCTGCAACCTTCCATGATCGAGACGAAGGCGCTCGCCCCTTCGACGCTGGCCGGCGGCAAGTTGTCGAATTTCTCTATCTCGGGGAAGGAGATGTCGACCTGCGACTTGCCCAGGCGTCGCCGATCGGCGATCAGCTGTGGCAGGCGATGCAGGGTCTGCGGTCCGAAGACGACGTCCACGTAGGGCGCGCGGGCGACGATCGCCGCGCCTTCCTGGCTGGCGACGCAACCGCCGACGCCGATCATCAGGTCGGGATTGGCGCGCTTCAGCAGGCGTACCCGCCCGAGGTCGTGAAAAACGCGCTCCTGCGCCTTCTCGCGCACCGAGCAGGTGTTGAAGAGAATGATGTCGGCGTCGTCGGGGGTGTCAGTCTTGACGATTTCTTCCGATGCGGCGAGTACGTCGGCCATCTTGTCCGAGTCGTACTCGTTCATCTGGCACCCGAAGGTGCGGATGAACAATTTTTTTGGCATGTTTTGCTTGTGTAATCTAGCGTGGGCGAGGCGCCGAGGCTTCGCTCGACGTCAGCATCCAGACGCGATGGATCGCGCCCGAAGCGTTGGGGAGATAGACGACTTCCTCCGCGTTCTGGATCTGCATCGGCATCACGATCAGGTTTTGCCGGTTGCGGAACTGCGCGGCCGGCGCGAGCCGCCACTGCTGGTCATTGATCGTGACGTAGCCGTTGCCCGTGGGCGGCAGCATGACGCCCATTTTCGCTTTCGCGGGCAGCATGCGGGCCATTGCCGTCGGTTCGTTGATCATCTGAGGGTCAGGCGCGGGTTCGAGTGCCGCCTCGGCAATGCTTGTGAGGATGGTGTATAGGAGGGCCGCAGGGATATCCATCGGCGCATTATAGACACGCTGGCCGGCGGCTGTCAGCTTTCGCCATTGTCGAGCGCGGCACAAGCGGCGTAGAATAGCGCCCTTCGCGGGCGTCGTATAATGGTAATACCCTAGCTTCCCAAGCTAGAGCCGAGGGTTCGATTCCCTTCGCCCGCTCCACCTCCCGCCTATCGCGCTGATTTCATTGGCATTGGCCCCGAGGTCCGCGAGGTGCCCGGCAAGACTGCTCGCAGGTAGTCCTCCACTCATGCCCGGGAATCCTGGCCTATATCGCCGCTGCGGCGGCATCCACGCTGTTTGCACGTACCCCCGCGCGCCCGCGCTTGCTCGCGTCGCGATGCACCAGCAGTTCCAGCCGTCGCCCGCGCTCGCCTGCGCGCCCGCGGGCGACGCTTGCGTGGCTTGCTGGCTCCATGAGTTCATGTTCTACTGACCGCGCGGACCGATCCGGTGCCCCGGTCGATGACCGACCGGCACACGAGTAAGATCGCGCAAACCGTACTCCCCTTGAAGAGTCCTGCGGACCAGGCCCGTTGTGGCCATGTCGTGTTCGTCACGGCCCTCTTTACCAACAACCTGTCGGGCGCAGCACTTCGGCGCCGACCGCTTCACCCTGTGTGCTCAACCTTTGAAGGAAACCCCTATGGATTCCACCCCAAACCGCGCTGTCGCTCCGTTAGCTGTCAATACGGCGGAGCTGAATGCGGCGATCAATCTTCGCCTCGCCCTTCTCGAATTGCCCCTCGCTGCCGGCGATGATGGCGCGTCGATCACCGCTCTGATGTCACCAATTCTGGCGCGGCAGCGGGAAATGAGTCGTCGACTTTCCGACAAGCTCTGCCCTGTCGATACGCGGATTCAGAATTTTCTGAAGGAGTATCTCGCCGATGTCGGTCGCGCACCTCGCTTGCCGGGGAAAACCCTGGTGCTCGACCAGCCCGGGCTGGCGCGCGGCATTTCGCTGCCGGCCAATGGTGATATCTACAAGTCGCCGCTGCTCAGCAGCTATCGTCTTCGCAATGGGGTTCTGCACAATCCCGCCAGTGATCGGCGCACCACCGCGGGCGTTTTCCACATCGCCGAGGGGGGGTTGCCGATCCCCGACGACAAGCGGGCGGTGCCTAAGCTGGCTTTTTCAAAGCTGCTTGCCCTGGCCCTGAATCCGCCGCCCGAATCGATGCAGCTACCGTTTACAGCGGGCGAAAGGGCGCCGGCGATGTGCTTCGTTTCCCTGCTCTTGCGTCCTCTGGTGGTGCCTGCGGTTCCCGGTTTTACGACCGAGAAGCGGATGGAAACCCGCTTTTTCGTGCCCGGGGCGCTGGTTGCCAATCTCGATTTCGTCGAAAGCATTTTCGGCAATGCTGGCGACCCCTATTTGCCTGAAAACGATTCCTCACTGGACCCGGATGGCTGGACCGGCCACACGGGTTGTGTGATCCTTGCGCCGCATCTGACGCACGTGCCCAAACACCTGCTCGGTCTCCCGCACTGGGATGCGGCCACGCCGCTGCAGCGGCGCGATGGCATGTGCTACAAGGATGAAGCCGAGTTGTATAACGGGGGCAGTGCATTCAAGTTGTGCGCCCGGGACGAGCGTGGCGTGGTGGTGACCCTCATTGCCGACAATTATTTCGGTTACTGCAAGAAAGAGGTGAAGACGCAGATCAGTTATTCGGCCAACCTGTTCGGTTCCGCCGAAGAAGAGCATTCCGGCGGCGCGCTGGTGTTTCCGAGTTATAACGAGGGACAGGAGTACACCGATCTGACGGCGGGTGACGAATACTCGCTGAAAGAGGTGTTGGCACGCGATCCGGAACGCTTTGCCGCGCAGTTGGCCGGGCATGCCATTGATCGTATTCAGCGCAATGTCGTCCTGGTACCCGCGAAATCCACCTTCAGCTTGCGATCACGGACCGTCTCGTGGCCAAGCGTGGATGGCGAGACCTCATCGATCAGGTTGCAGGCCGGCAAGACCTATATGGGCCCCAACGGCTACCGGGTGCATATGGAGTCATCGCGTGCCGATCATCGCCAGTGGAACCTCGTCGGAACCTCGGCGGAAGTGACTGCCTGCCACAAGCCGGCGACTGTTTCCGGGGGGGGGAAGTCCGAGATATCCAAGGCGATTTCTGACGCCATACTTGTCGGCCACGTTTACGTCGGTGATCTGGAAAAGGACATGGACGCGGTTGCCGCCATTCTGGCGCGTGATTTCTCGGCGCGCTACAGCGATCAGGAAAAGAACGGCCTTGACAAGCGACTGATCCTGAGCGATGACCGTTCTCTGGGTAGCGTCATCAAGCTTCTGACACCATCGAGACGCGATTATAACGAGGCCTACAACACCTGGTTGAGCGCTATTCCGCAACACATCAAGGAGTTGGTCTTCGTCGTCAAGCGCTTTCACCGCCCGGAATGGGGCGATAGCTGGCGCAGTCATTACTCGGTGGATCTGATCAACGGCCGTCCGGGAAATTCACTGAAGCTGGATGGAAGAACGCTGATGGTGAATACCCTGCGCGTCGGTTTCGAGAAGGACGGCGCCTGGCGTGTCTTCGGTTTGCGGCATGACTTTCACCCGGCCGGCAAGGTGCAGACCGAGGATGACATCACCGCCAGTGTGGTCGCCCCCGCCGCAGCGATTGCCGGAGAGTCGGGGACCTCGTCCCGGAAGTACCTGCAAAACTGCGAGCGCCGCCTGTTTCAA
>LBIU01000743.1 GCA_000987445.1 Candidatus Accumulibacter adiacens
TGACCGGCCGACCGGCAATTTCGTCGAGCCAGCCGGCAGGCTCGTCGTCAGCCGGCGGCAGGTTGACCAGCAGGCGCGGCGGTACCGGGTGCGTGACGTAGTGCTGGGCGAGAAAGGCGCTCAGCGCTTCGCGCGGCGACGAATCCGCCGAGTTGCTGGGAAACTGTGGTCGGTCGCCGAGATGACGGCCGCCGCGAACCATCGCCAGATTGACGCACAGCATGCCGCCCTCGGCGACGGCGACGACGACATCCATGTCGCCCCCCTTGCTGCTATCGACGTATTGCTTGTCCTGCACCTGCCGTAGGGACTGAATCTGATCGCGACAGATCGCCGCCTGCTCGAAAGCCAGCTTTTCGGCGGCCTGATCCATGGCTGCCGACAGGCGCCCGATGACGTCCTGCTGGCGGCCCTGCAGGAACATCGTTGCCATCTCGACATCCTCGGCATAGCGCTCCGGCGCGACCAGGCCGATGCAGGGCCCCGAACAGCGCTTGATCTGGTAGAGCAGGCAGGGCCGTGAGCGGTTGTTGAACACCGGGTTTTCGCAGGTCCGCAGGCGAAACATCTTTTGCAGCAGGTGGAGGCTCTCGCGCACCGCTTGCGACGACGGAAAGGGACCGAAATAGTCGGCCCGCTTGTCGGTCGCGCCGCGGTAGAAGCCCAGACGCGGGTAGCGGTCGCGGGTCAGGACGATGTAGGGGTAGGACTTGTCGTCGCGAAAGAGGATGTTGTAGCGCGGCGCCAGGCGCTTGATGAGATTGTTCTCGAGCAGCAGCGCTTCGCCTTCCGAGCGCGTCACCGTGGTCTCGACGGCGGCAATCTGCGCGACCATCAGCGCGATCCGCGGACTCGGATGGCGCTCACGAAAATACGAAGCCACCCGCTTCTTGAGGTTTTTTGCCTTGCCGACATAGAGCACCGTGCCGGCGACGTCGATCATGCGATAGACGCCGGGCAGTTCGGTCAAGGTGGCGAGCAGGGATTTTGCGTCGAAAGGGAGTTCGGGGGGTTCCATGGACATTCGCGGTGGCGGCCGGCTGGCGTAGGATAGCGCGGGGGAGAAATCTGGCGGAATCTGGCGAGAGGTGCCGAAACGCACTGATTTCGATGGTATCACGCCCACCGGCCTGGCCCGCACGACCGCCATCCCTGCGCGTCCTTGCACGCCTTTGCGCGCCTACCGCTTGCACCCCTTGTACCAGTTGCCCTCCTCGCCGCCATGTTAAAAACATCCTCCCGACCCGACTGGGATATCTTCTGCCAGGTCATCGACAATTTCGGCGACATCGGCGTCTGCTGGCGTCTGGCCAGGCAGTTGCGCAGCGAACGGCAGTTGCGCGTGCGCTTGTGGGTCGATGAACTGGAGACTTTCAGGGCGCTACTCCCGGAAGTCGACTCCGGGCGGTCGATCCAGGAGCTGCACGGCGTCGAAATCCGCCGCTGGGAAACGCCCTTCGTCAGCCCGCTCCCCGCGTCGGTGGTCCTGGAAACTTTCGCCTGCCGGATTCCCGAGGCCTTTGTCGCCGCTATGGCGCAGCAAGCACCGCCGCCGATATGGATCAACCTCGACTATCTGAGCGCCGAAGCCTGGGTGGCGGGTTGTCATACCCTGCCCTCGCCACACCCGCGCCTGCCGTTGAACAAGTTTTTCTTCTTTCCGGGGTTCAGCCGCGCCACCGGCGGTCTGCTGCGCGAGCGCGACCTGCAGGCTCGCCGCCAGCAGTTCACCGCCGACGCCGAGCAGCAACGCCGCTTCTGGCACCAGGCAGGCGGAGCGCCGCGGGCCGGCAGCCTGCTGATCTCGCTGTTCGCCTACGAGAACCCGGCCATCGGCAAGCTGTTGCCGCTCTGGCAAGCGGCGGGCACGCCGGTCTGCTGCCTGGTGCCACTATCGCGGCCGCTGCCGGCCATCGAGCGCTACGCCGGTCGGCCACTCAAGGCCGGCGATGTCGTGCGCCGTGGCGCGCTTGAAATTCGCATCCTGCCCTTCCTCGAACAAGACGCTTACGACCGCCTGCTGTGGCTCTGCGACCTCAACTTCGTGCGCGGCGAAGATTCCTTCCTGCGTGCGCAATGGGCGGCACGACCGATGGTCTGGCAGATCTACCCACAGCAGGAGGCGGCGCACCTCGTCAAACTCGACGCTTTCCTGGCGCTCTACTGCCGCGAGCTGCCAGCGGCGAGCGCGGCGGGGGTGCATGAATTCTGGCACGCGTGGAACCGGGGACCTGTCGACGCCGTGCGCTGGCAGAATTTCGCGGCATGTCTGCCGACGCTGCGCGAACACGCGCGAAATTGGCAGGAAGCGCTCGCCGAAGAGGAGGATTTGAGCACTCGCCTGCTGAGCTTTGCCCGTTCCAGGCTATAATTTTGGGTTTCCCCAACAGTTTTCCGGAACGCCCTATGAAAACAGCACAAGAGCTTCGCGCCGGCAACGTCTTCATGGTCGGCAATGACCCGATGGTGGTTCTCAAGACCGAGTACGTCAAATCCGGCCGCAACGCGTCGGTGGTCAAGATGAAGATGAAGAATCTGCTCACCGATTCCCCCAGCGAGACCGTCTATCGTGCCGACGACAAATTCGACGTCATCCAGCTCGATCGCAAGGAAGTCAGCTACTCCTACTTCGCCGATCCGCTCTA
>LBIU01000089.1 GCA_000987445.1 Candidatus Accumulibacter adiacens
CCTTCTCGGGGGAGCGGAACAGCCTTGGCGGCGGTCCGTCCGAGACCCTCCTAGGCCGTGCCGCCGACCGTCAATCCGTCGATGCGCAGCGTCGGCTGGCCGACGCCGACCGGGACGCTCTGCCCTTCCTTGCCGCAGGTGCCGACACCGGGGTCGAGGCACATGTCGTTGCCGATCATCGACACCTGGTTCATCGCCTCCGGGCCGCTGCCGATCAGGGTCGCACCCTTGACCGGTGCGCCGATCCTGCCGTTTTCGATCAGGTAGGCCTCGGACATCGAAAAGACGAACTTGCCGTTGGTGATATCGACCTGACCGCCACCAAAATTGACCGCGTAAATCCCTTTCTTGACCGACTTGATGATCTCTTCCGGGCTCTTGTCGCCATTCAGCAGGGTGGTGTTGGTCATGCGCGGCAGGGGCAGATGGGCAAAGGATTCGCGACGGCCGTTGCCGGTCGGCGCGACGCCGCTCAGACGGGCATTGAGGCTGTCTTGCATATAGCCCTTGAGAATGCCATCTTCGATGAGCACCGTGCGCTGCGTCGGATTGCCTTCGTCGTCGATGGTCAAGGACCCGCGCCGGTCGGGAAGCGTGCCGTCGTCAATGACGGTCACGCCTTTCGAGGCCACCTGGCTGCCGATGCGGCCGGCAAAAGTCGAGCTGCCCTTGCGATTGAAGTCGCCTTCGAGGCCATGACCGACCGCTTCGTGCAACAGGATGCCTGGCCAGCCAGGGCCGAGGACGACCGGCATCGTGCCCGCCGGCGCGGGCCGGGCGACGAGGTTGGTCACCGCCTGGTGGACGGCTTCACGCGCATAGCCATGCAACACGTCGTCGGTGAAACAGCGGTAGTCGGTGCGCCCGCCGCCGCCGGCGGAGCCCTGTTCGCGCAGCCCTCCCTCTTCGACAATGACCGTCAGCGACACCCGTACCAGCGGCCGGATGTCGGCGGCCAGGCGACCATCGCTGCCGGCGACGAGAATCACCTCGTACTCGCCGGCGAGATGCGCCATGACCTGCGTCACACGGCTGTCCTCGGCGCGAGCCAGCGCTTCCAGCCGTTCGAGCAGCGTCACCTTGCTGGCGGCGTCGAGCGACGCCAGCGGATCGTGCGGCACGTACAGCGCGCGCTGCACGCGGCTCTTCTTCAGCGCGGGCACGCTGTGTTGCTCGCCGGCGGCGGCAATCGCGCGCACGGCTGCCGCAGCATCGCTGAGGGCGGGCGAACTGATGTCGTCCGAATAGGCGAAAGCGGTCTTCTCGCCGGCGATGGCGCGCACGCCAACCCCTTCGTCGATACTGAAACTGCCGGCCTTGACGATTCCCTCCTCGAGACTCCAGCCCTCGGAGCGGCTGTACTGGAAGTAGAGGTCGGCGTAATCGACCTGGTGCGACATGATCTGCCCAAAGACCTTGTTCAGGTCGGCAAGGTCGAGACCGTAGGGGGTGAGCAGGGTTTTCTGAGCCTGCACGAGAAGCGTAGGTTGTTTGGCGTTCATCAGGTTTCCGTCAGTGCTGCGCTTGGCGTATCGCGCAGCGGATTACAGGAGTACATCACGCGGTGTTTGAGCGCCGGCAAGCTGGCACGGACCGAAGCCAGGCGGTCCTGTTCCAGCGTCCCGACGACCACTCCCGGCCCCTTCGACTTGCGATCGAGGATCTCGCCCCAGGGGTCGATCAGTAGGCTGTTGCCGTGCGTCTCGCGCCCATTCTCGTGACGACCACCCTGCGCAACGGCCAGTACGTAGCACTGATTCTCGATCGCCCGGGCGCGCAGCAGAATCTCCCAATGCGCCCGCCCGGTGGTTTCGGTAAATGCCGCGGGAACGACCAGTAGCTCTGTGACCCCAAGCGCGCGATAAAGCTCCGGAAATCTGAGGTCGTAGCAGATCGACAGGCCAACGCGGCCAAAAGGCATGTCGAAGCTGACGGGCTGCCGGCCGGCCTGGATGGTCGCGCTTTCGTCGTAGGCCTCGGCACCCTGCCGAAAGCCGAAGAGGTGGATCTTGTCGTAGCGTGCGACGCGCTGGCCTTGCGGATTGTACGCGACGCTGGTGTTGAGCACCTTGTCCGGGCTGTCGGCGGAAAGCGGCAGCGAACCTCCGATCAGCCAAATGCCGTGCTGGCGCGCGCTGGCCGCGAGGAAATCCTGGATCGGTCCGCTGCCGTCGTGCTCACGCACCCTGACCTTGTCGCTGTCGCTCATGCCCATGATCGCGAAGTACTCGGGCAGGGCGACCAGCTCGGCGCCCTGCGCTACGGCCTCGGCGATCCGCGCGGCCGCTGTCTGCAGGTTCTCCTCGACGCGCGGCGTGGAGACCATCTGCACGGCTGCGACACACAGGCTGGACACCGGCTGCTTGCTGGCTGAGTTCATCGCTTCCTCCGCAGAACGCTTGTTGGCTGAGATGTGCGACATGCGCTCATGGCATGGTCGCCGGTGCCCGGGTCGCCGGCTCCGACGGCCCGGAGATTCGCGCGACTTTCGGATCGTCCCACTTGCCGGTCACCAAATACTCGAAACTGAACATCTTGTTCAAGGGGTTTTGCAATACCTTGCTGGCCAGTAGGGTGGCCATGCCGGCGAGTGGGTTGATCACGGCCACACCCAGGGCGGCGCTGCTGCTCAACTCGGGCTGAACACTGACTGTCAGGTGCTGCGTTTCGTTCTTCAGATCGGTTTCACCATGCATCAGCACGCGCGCCGCCGGGCCATCGATCAGTAGCTGGTCGGTACGCATCACGCCATCTTTCACGGCCATCTTGCCGCTGATGCTGTCAAAAGCGAAACCGGCGCTGAAGACATCGCCGAAATCGAGGGCAAATCGCCGCGGCAAGCCCTGCAGGCTGATCAAGCCGAGCAGCTTGCCGGCCGCACCCGGGTCGAGCTTGAGGAATTCGCCTTTGCGCGCCTCGAGCTGCAGATCGCCGCCAAGCGTTGCATAGTCGAGCCCCTCCGGCGGCCCCTGCCAGCCCAGCTTCCCTGTCATGCGCGTGTTGCCGCCACTGACGCTCCCAGGATAGCCAAGGCGATCGAGCAACTTGCCAACGTCGCTGCTGTCCAGGGCGAAATCGAGCTGGGTGCGGTTGCCGTTGGCGACCTGCCACTGGCCGGTGCCGGAAAACCTTGCGACCGGGTTGAGCAGCTCGACCTTGTCGAGGCGCCAGATACCGCTGTCGTTATGCGCCTGAACTTCGAGCCGCCCGAAGCGGTGAACGCCGACGGCGAATTCGTCGACCACGATATCGAGCGCCGGCAGTTTCTGCAGGGCATCGCCGGGCTGGACGGGCTCGAGGGGCCGCTCGTCCCTGCCAGGCAGCTGCCATTTCGTCAGCCGCGCACGGAGCTTGCCGCCACCCGCACCGTCCCACTGCAATGCCCCCGCCGCCTCGCGCGACAGCAGGCTGCCGACCCAGCGCGGATGCTCGCCGACCACCGCCAGCGTCACTTCGCTGTTGCGCCATCCGGAAACGACCATTTCCCCCGCCTTGATCTCGACCCGGACCGGCACGCGGTCGAATAGTGGGGACTCTGACGCCTGATCAATGGCGGCCATCGCGTCGACGGGAGCCGCCTCCGCGGCTGCGGGACCAGCGAAAACCTTGCGCCAGGTGTCGATATCGAGCCGCGAGGTGGTGATGCCAACGTGAATGCCGCGTTCCGGCAGCGCTTTCGTCGGCCTCCCGACGGCAATCACGGCGCGTTCGAGCGCCCGTTTGCCGTCCTGTTCGCGGCTGACCAGCTGCATGTTCAACACACTGCCCAGCGCCAGGCGCAACTGATCGCGCTTGATCGGCCTCGCCTCGCCACGCGGTTCCGCCGGCAGGGCGAGACTGTCGAGATGCAAGCGCATCGGCTCGCCGAGCTGCTTGGCAAAGGGAGCCGGCAGCGTCGACGCGACGTCAAGCAGATTCGACTCGAGCACCAGTTCGATGTTGCGCTTCTTGACCTGGATCTGGGCACTGTAGGCAAGCTTCCCGGAAAGCTGCGCCAACAGCGGCCAGCCGGCCAGCTCGCGCAGCCCTTCGATGCCAAGGCTGCCGTCGACCTTGATCAGCACCTTGCCCTTCTCCGCACCGCCCTTGATCGTCACCGGGCCTCCCGCCAGTTTCGCCTTGATCTCCGAAAGGCGCAGCGAATCAGCGGTGAACTGCAGGCGACCATTGACCTCGCGCAAGGGCGGCAGTGCCGTATCGACGCTCACTTCGTTGGCCAGAAAAACGAAGTCGCCGTCGATCTTCGACTCGCCGAGCCGGGCCTCTTCAAGAGGAATCACCAAGCCGATATCGAGACGCCCCTTGCCGTGGGCGCGCATGCCATCGCTGAAATGGTCGATGCGGTCGGCAACCGGGCTATCGACGATGAACTTGAGGAACTGCGCCGTATCCCCTTCGGCCCGCCCCTGCACTTTCAAGGTCGACACCGGCGCGTCAAAGTCGGGGATTTCGGCACGCGTCTGCGCCAAGCTCGCGCCGAGAATCGCGCCGCGCCGCAGTTCGACCAGCATGCCGTTGCCCTCGAAACGCAGATCGGCGTCGATGTCGGTAATCTCTGGCCAACCGGTGCCATAGTCGAGCCTGACATCCTGAGCCTTGACGGTGACCAGAAACTGGCCTTGTCCATGATCGACGAACGGGAAGTTGGCCAGATCGCCCTTGAGGACCAGCTTGGCCTCGCTGGCAATCCCCGCCTTCAGTGCGTCGCGTACCCAGTGCCGCGCATCGCTGTTCAGCGCTGCCGGCAGATAGCGCCAGACGGCGCGGGCGTCGGCACGGGTGAGCGTGGCGCTGAGGTCAATGTTGCCCGGTCCCTGGCCACTGTAGCGATAGCTGCCGACCGCCGATCCGGTCGCATCCGGCCCGGAAAATTCAGCGCTCAGCAACTCACCATCGAGCACGCCCTGGTTGATCTTCCAGCGTGCCTTGGCGTTGAGCTTGCCGAGCCGAATGGAGGAGTCCGGCAGGATGCTGGGCAGATCGATCGCCGCTTGCCGCGCCCGCAGGGTCGCGCTACCGCCTTGCTCGCTGACATCAAGCACACCGGAGAGCCCCGACGCCCCGGGAAAGGAATCCTTGGCCTGCACCGCCAGTTCGTCAAAATCAGCCTTCAGCGAGTAGCTTTGCAGCGCTTGGGCGTCGCCAACCCAGGCGGCGCGCAGTTGGCTGATCCGGCCGCGTGGTGCGTAGTCGACGAGCAGCTGCCGCGATCCGACGTCCAACGGCAGGTAGCCCGCCAGGCTGGCGAGCGCGGCCAGCTCGACGGCGCTGGCAGTCACCCGGCCGCGCAGCGGGCCGCCATCTGCCGCGTACTGCCAATCGACCTGGAAATCGGTGGGTTCGACGCGAATCAAGGGCGCCGGGTGCACGCCCCTGCTTTCGCGCTCCTGTGTCAGCAGCTCGACCTGCTGCCCACTGACGCTTATCCCCGCAGCCGATGAACGGGCGCTGATTCGCCCCGACAGCTGCTGCAAATCGAAGGCCGGCAGATCTTCTGCCAGACGCAAGCTGACATCGTCGAGCGACAGATCGGCCGTCAGCTCCTGTAGCTGGCCGTCGGCGAAGCCTGCCCAGGCACGCATTGCCCCGCGGCCCTGCGGGAGCACGACCGGATAGTCGATCCAAGTGCGCCAGACGGCGAGGTCGGCGTAGTCGATCTGGACGAAGGCCTGGCCGCTCCAGGACTCGAGCTTGCCGAGATCCTTGCCGCGAAAGTCGCCCCGCAGATCGAGCCTGGCGGCCAACGCGGGCGGCGGCAAGGCGGTGAGGCCGAAGCGATGCCGGCGGCCATCGTTGTCGAGGGCAAGATCGACGGCTTCGAGAATCAGCGGCGGCGCCTGGCGGGTGGCGTCCTCCCAGACCACGGTCGCGCCGCGGACGCGAATCCTTGTCTGTGCCAGAATCCAGTCGCCGGCCGCGTTGTCGCCACGGTCGGCGGTGAGCAGAATGCCGGCAACGAACAAGCGGCCGTCGCCATCGCGACGCAAATGCAGGGTCGGCTCGTCAAGCTGCAGCAGGCGCAGGCGCAACGCCAGGCGCGGCAGCGACGACCACGAAAGGACACTGTGCACACGCGGCAAGACCAGGGCCGCTTGACC
Source organism: Candidatus Accumulibacter adiacens (assembly GCA_000987445.1). Taxonomy (GTDB): domain Bacteria; phylum Pseudomonadota; class Gammaproteobacteria; order Burkholderiales; family Rhodocyclaceae; genus Accumulibacter; species Accumulibacter adiacens. Next base: position 6,099 of record LBIU01000089.1, read on the forward strand.
GTCGCTGCCGGCGATGCGCAGGTCCGAGAGCAGCAGATCGGGATGGATGCCATCCCAGCTGGCGTCGATCCGCCCGATGCGGACCGACAGCCCGACGGCGCGACTGAGCTGCTGCTCGATGGCTGGCCGGTAGCTCTCGATGTTCGGCAAGACCAGGTAGCGCAGCGTCAGTATCAGCAGTACGAAAGCAAAGTAGAGCAGCCAGAAAAGACGCACCAGAAGCCGCCAGGCGCGGCCCGTCGCCGGATGCGCGAGCAGCGGCACGATCAAACGGAAGCGATGGTAGAGCGCCGGGCGCAACTCCTCCGGGCGCATCAGAGGCAATCGTCGCGCAGAGAGTTTTGCCAATAGCGGCTGGGCGTCACTAGAATGTCGGGAGAACAGGGGAAGAGCACGGAGAAACCACGCTACAAGGCAAGATCCAGGCGTCGCGGCAGCGCGCGACCGAGTGCTCGAGCGGTTGACCGGCAATGCGCGGGGCAGCAGCGCCGCTAAGCTTCAAACCGGCATTGTAACGGCTTTGCCCTTGCTCACCAGTGTCAGGCATGCTGCGCTGATAGGACACCCATTTTACCGAGAAGATCATGCCATCCACTGTACCAGGCTCGCACCCGCCTCCGACCTCACTGGCCACCGCGATGCAGGCGGCGCAAAAGCACAGTCACTACCTGCGCAATCTGCTCGCTAGCCGCCCCGAAATCGGGCCCTGGCTGGACGCACACGCGGCGCAGGCGCTCGCCGTCGAGCAGATGAACGACTTCCTCGACGGCGAGACGATGGGTGGTGCGAATGCTGCGACGAGCGCTAGCGACGATGGCCACCTCAAACGCGCCCTGCGCGGCCTGCGCCAGCGGGTCATGGCAACACTGGTGGTGCGCGACATTGGCGGTCTGGCGCCCCTCGCCGAGGTTGTCGAGAGCATGACCGTGCTCGCCGAAGTGAGCACCAATCGCGCCTTGGATTTCCATCATCGGCAACTGCGCGAGCAGTTCGGCGAGCCGCTCGACAGCCAGGGGCAGCCGCAACGACTGCTGGTGATCGGCATGGGCAAGCTCGGTGGACGCGAACTCAACGTCTCTTCCGACGTCGATTACATTTTCATCTACCCGGAGGATGGACAGACCGGCGGCGATGGCCGCCGCATCGACAACTACGACTTTTTCCAGCGCCTCGGCAAACGCCTGATCAACACCCTCGGCGAACTCACCGCAGATGGCCAGGTGTTTCGGGTGGACATGCGTTTGCGGCCGAACGGCGACTCAGGGCCCCTGGTCTGCTCGCTGGACTCACTCGAACACTACCTGATCACGCAGGGTCGTGAATGGGAACGCTATGCCTGGATCAAGGCCAGGGTGCTCAACCAGGGCGAGAATCTGCAGCCGGAGTGGGTGGCAGCGCTGCAGAACATCTGTCGCCCCTTCGTTTTCCGCAAGTATCTCGACTTTGGCGCGATCAATGCCATGCGCGATCTGCACGCCCAGATTCGCCGCGAGGTGGCGCGCAAGGATATGGCCGAGCATATCAAGCTGGGCCCGGGTGGCATCCGTGAGATCGAGTTCATTGCCCAGGTCTTCCAGTTGATTCGTGGCGGCCGCGATCCGCTCCTGCAGGTGCGACCAACGCTGCAGGTACTGGCGCTGCTCGCCGAACGTCGCCTGCTGGCGGCAGAAAACGAACATGAACTGGCCGCTGCCTACGACTTCCTGCGTCGCCTCGAACACCGACTGCAATATGTGAACGACGCCCAGACGCACCGTCTGCCGAGCACTGACGATGAGCGCCAGCAGATCGCCACGGCGATGGCTTTTGGCACCTGGAAGGCGTTCCTGGCTGTTCTCGAAGCGCATCGGGCGATCGTTTCGCGCTGCTTCGACGAAGTCTTCTCCGAACCGGAGGAAGGCACGCACCCGCTGCTCGGCGTCTGGGAGGAAGCCATCACCGGTGATGAGGCGCTCGAACGTCTGTCCAGCCTCGGCTTTCGCCAGCCGAAAGCGATGCTCGAGCGCCTGCACAACTTCCGGCAGAGCAGTCGCTACGTGCAACTGCCGGCGAGCAACCGCGAGCGCCTCGACGCCCTCGGGCCGCGTCTGGTCGACGCGGCCGCGGCCACCGAGAACGCCGACGCAACCTGGCAGCGCGGCCTCGATTTCCTGGAAACGATCAGTCGCCGCGGCGCCTACCTGGCGCTCCTGCAGCAGTACCCGCAGGCCTTGACTCACCTCGCCGAACTGATCGGCAGCTCGTCGTGGGCGGCCGACTATCTGAACCGCCACCCGATCCTGCTCGACGAGCTGCTGGACTCGCGAATCTTCGACATCACAACCGATTGGCAGGAGTTTCGCGACGAACTGCAATTGCGGCTGGCGCAGCACCTCGACGATACCGAGCGCGAGATGGACATCCTGCGCGAAGTTCACCACGCGCAGGTGCTGCACTTTCTGGCGCAGGACATTGCCGGCCTGCACAGCGTCGAACATCTCGCCGACCGCCTCAGCCAGCTTGCCGACATCATGGTCCAGACGACGCTGGATCTGTGCTGGCGGCTGCTGCGCAATCGCCATCCCCATCCCGAGCAAGCACCACGTTTCGCGGTCATCGCCTACGGCAAACTCGGCGGCAAGGAACTCGGCTTCGCCTCGGATCTGGACCTCATCTATCTGCACGACGACCCCGCCGAAGGGGCAGGAGAAGTCTACGCACGCCTGGGCCAGCGGATGAGCACCTGGATGTCGAGCCGTACCTCGGCCGGCATGCTCTTCGAAGTCGATCTGCGGCTGCGTCCGAACGGCGATTCGGGGATGCTGGTGTCGCCGATCAGCGCTTTTCGCGATTACCAGTTGCAGAACGCCTGGGCCTGGGAGCATCAGGCGCTGACCCGGGCGCGCTTCTGCGCCGGTGACCCGGCGCTCGGCGAGCAGTTCGAAGCGCTGCGCATCGAGATCCTGCGGCAGCCGCGCGAGCTGGCCAAGCTCAGGGAAGAGGTGCTTTCGATGCGCCAGCGCATGTTCGACGAGCACGGCTCGCGCAGCGAAGAAGACTTCGATATCAAGCACGACCGTGGTGGCCTGATCGATGTCGAGTTCATCGTTCAGTATCTGATCCTCGGGCACGCGCACGCGCACGCCGAACTGTGTGGCAACCTCGGCAACATCGCCCTGCTCGATATCGCCGCCAGAATCGGTCTGATCCCGGCCGAGCTGGCCGACCCGGCGCGTGACGCCTATCGTGAATTTCGCCGCTTGCAGCATGTCCTGCGCCTGAATGCCAATCGCCGCGCGCGCGTCGAACGCGCCTCTCTCAGTCGCCAGATCGCGGCGGTCAGCGCGCTGTGGGAGAGGGTGTTCGATGACCCACGGCATGGCGGGCCTGGCCATGCGTAAGCCGTCCGCCGGGGGGTTGGTCTATTCCACCGACGCCGGGCGCATGTGCCCGGGCTGCCGAAGGCCGCTGCCCCAGTGCTGCTGCGCCGCCAATCGTGCCGCCTCGCTTCGCCCGCCCGACGGCAGCGTGCGCATCAGCCGCGAAAGCAAGGGCCGGGGAGGCAAGACGGTGACGCTGGTGCGCGGGCTGCCACTCGATGTCGGCGAACTGGCCGCGCTGGCGAAACGCCTGAAGACCGCCTGCGGGTCCGGCGGCACGGTCAAGGACGGCGTGATCGAAGTGCAGGGGGATCACTGCGAACGCGTGCTCGAGTGCCTCAGGAAGGAGGGGTTCTCCGCCAAGCGCGCCGGCGGCTGACTCGCGCTGGCGATCATCGATGGCGCACGCTGCGGGGCACGGCAATGACGCGGGCAAAAGCGGCAGCTGGCGATCAGTTCTTGCCGGCGTCCACAACGGTCTGCGCCCAATCCAGCGCTTCCAGCATCACCGCCGTGACCTGCTGGGCATCAAGCTCACACAAGAGAGCCGCAGCCGCGATCTCTTCGGGCGCTTTCGATTCGACGGCCATGGCCAGTGCCAGGGCATCGCGCATCGCGCCTGGCTCACCCCGCAGCGCCGAGACGACGTCGTCGGGCAGGGAAATCTGCTGCAGAATCGCCGTCAGCGGCTGTTTCATCATCACGTCGAGCAAGGAAAACAGTCCGATCATGAACAGTTTGTCGGCCTCCTGCGGCAAGCGCCCCCGTCCGGCCAGCCTTTCCATGAAGCGCGCGCGGGTCAGCGCGTTCTCGTTCAGCACGCGGCCGACATAGCCCGGCTGATTCAGATCGAAGAGCAGCAGGGAAAGCCATCGCGCGAACTGGTCGCGGCCCAGAATCAGCAGCGCTTGTGGAATCTTTTCGATGCGCCTGAGCATGCCGATACCGGGCGAATTGATGTAGCGCAAGAGCTTGTAGGTCAGGATCGGGTCGTTGCGCAGGCGATCGGCGATGACCCCGAAGTCGGCTCCCGAGCGAATCATGTTCAGGACTTCAAAGACCAGTAGCCGGTTGACTTCGCTCTTCGGCGGGTGCCAGTTCTCCCGACTGCACACGAAGGGTCCCATGAAGTAATCGAAGCCGCTCTGATAGCAAAGACTGAAGTCGTCGCCAGTCTGGATCCTGCTCGCTATGACTCGGGGTTTTACCGTGCTGGCGTGCAGGTCGGCACACATCTTCTTCAGCTGGATGCCGTCGAAGGCCGTGGTGTCGATCTCGACGAGAGCCGCCTGCTCGAGAAGCTCGGCCATCCCGGGAAGCGGCCGGTCGAGCGACCAGCCATGCCTGACGCCGAGATCCTGCAGCCGCCGCAGCGCCACGCGCACACCGGCAAGATCGCCTTCCACGGCCGTCGCCGGAGTGATCATGATGATCACATTGCGATTGGCGAAGGCGGGCAGAAGAAGGCTGCCCAGCGACGCCGAGGACAGCCGGATGAAGGCGAAACGCTCGCCCAGCAACGATGAAACCGCCAACGGCGAAAGATTGCTCAGCAGCGCTTCGTCATGTACCTGACGCAGCTTCACGCTCTTCTCCAGCATCGGCGATTGCAGATTGCGCCCGAGGGCGAACTCGTAGCCGGCAATCTGTTCGCCGCGATCGAGCAGCTCCTCGCGGCAAACGAAGGACGCGGCGCGAGAGGTGTTGGCCGCGCCTCCGGCCCTTGGCGCCGTCTGGAGAGGCGCCAGCGCGTCAAGCTGCTCGCCGGCATCTTCCGGCGCCGGAGCGGCAGCAGGCGGGACCAGACCCAGCCAACGCAGGACAGTCTTGAACACGGTCACCCCCTTCTCGGCATCGCTTGCGGTCGTCCGGATTGCCCATTGCGCGAATTCCAGTCCACGTGCCTGACCCGCGCAAGCCATAGGCATGGGACTGCGGACGCTCGACGATTCTAGCACGTTGAGCTATTTCGGCTCCGATCCCGCCCTTCTGCGAGCACCCGACCCGAGCTCGTGAAGCGTGCTTTGACATTTATAGGTATGCGGTCTAATATTGTCGGCAATGGAAACGACGCGCTCCCTCCCTCGCCGTCCACGCGGTCGCCCGGCACGCAATGGCCTCGATTACGCGGACACCCGCGCTCTGCTGATTCGTCGCGGCCTGGAGATGTTGACCACCCAGGGCGTCAGTGCGACAGCACTCGATGATGTCCTGAAATCGATCAATGTCCCGAAGGGCTCGTTCTATCACTACTTCGAGAGCAAGGATGCTTTTGTCGCGGAAACCCTCGATGCCTATGCCGAGTATTTTGCGCGCAAGCTCAGGCAGCATTTCCAAAACCCACTGCTGGCACCGCTGGCACGACTGGCCGCGTTTGTCGATGACGCCTGTTGCGGCGTCGAAAGGCATGACTTCACGCGCGGCTGCCTGGTGGGAAATCTGGGACAGGAAGTCAGCGCGCTCGACGAGCGCATCCGCCTGCGCCTCGAAGCCGTTCTCTCCGACTGGGAGCAAGCCCTGGCGGGATGCCTGTCGGCCGCGGCCAGCAGCGGCGAACTGGCGACCAACGCCGACTGCCCGGCACTGGCGCACGCTTTCTGGGTCGGCTGGGAGGGGGCCATTCTGCGCGCCAGGCTGTCCCGGTCGACGGCGCCGATGCGCGCGTTCTTCAAGCTGTTCCTGGCGGCATTGCCCCGCCGCTGAGCTGTCTTGCGGTGGAAATCGCGTCCGCGCGTCACGAAGCTCCCTTCTCCCCCTGCGCGAGAAGGGTCGGGAAAGAGGGGGAACCGTCATGACGTCTCATGACCGTTCGGCAGACTTGTAGTTTTCTGGTCCAAGTTTCACCACCAAGGAGAATCACCATGTTCAAGGGAATCCTGATCACCAAAGACGACGGCGTTTACCAAGCGCAGCTGCAGGACATCGACGAGGCCGTGCTGCCGGAAGCCGACACCACGGTCCAGGTCGAATGGTCGACGCTCAATTACAAGGACGGCCTGGCACTGACCGGCAAGTCGCCGGTGGTGCGCCGCTTTCCGATGGTGCCGGGGATCGACTTTGCCGGCACCGTGATCGAGACCTCGAATCCGGCCTGGAAGAGCGGTGACCGCGTCGTTCTCAACGGTTGGGGTGTCGGCGAAACGCACTGCGGCGGCCTGGCCGAGAAGGCGCGTATCAAGGGAGAGTGGCTGGTACCGTTGCCGGCGAGCTTCTCCGCCCGGCAGGCGATGGCCATCGGCACCGCCGGCTACACCGCAATGCTCTGCGTCCTCGCTCTCGAGAAACACGGCGTCAAGCCTGCTGACGGCGAGGTTCTGGTCACCGGCGCCAACGGCGGTGTCGGCAGCGTGGCCATCGCCCTACTCGCCAAACTTGGCTATCAGGTGGCCGCCTCGACCGGCCGCCCCGGGGAAGCCGAGCACCTCAAGTCCCTGGGCGCCAGCGCGATCATCGACCGCAGCGAACTGTCGGCACCGGGCAAGCCGATCGGCAAGGAACGCTGGGCCGGAGTGATCGACACCGTCGGTAGCCACACCCTGGCCAACGCCTGCGCGACGACGAAATACCGCGGCGCGGTGGCCGCCTGTGGCCTGGCTGGCGGCATGGATTTCCCGGCGACCGTGGCGCCCTTCATCCTGCGCGGCGTGACCCTCTACGGCATCGACAGCGTCATGGCTCCGCTCGCCGTCCGCCAGGAAGCCTGGGAACGCCTTGGCCGTGATCTCGAGATCGCCAAGCTGGATGCCATTACCCGTGAAATCCCGCTTTCTGAAGCGGTCGCGGTCGGTGCCGAATTGCTCGCCGGCAAGGTGCGCGGACGGGTGGTGGTAGACGTCAGTCGCTAGGGCGAACCGAGAGATCTTGCCGGGCGCGATTGAGCAATGCTCATCGCGCCCGCTGGCAACTTGTCGTCCTTCAGCGACCGCAGGACGCTTCGTCGAGCCGCCTCATGCCGAGCTTGACCATGATGCTCTCGGCCGGGCAGAAGCGGGTGAAGCCGCTCTGCAACAGATTGGCGCCGACGAAGGTCGTCAACCACAGGAAATGCTTGGACACGAAAAGCGGGCTGGCTTCGACGCCCAGGGCGAGCGAAATGAGGATGAAGCTACCGGCCATGATGCGCACGGCGCGATCGGTGGTCATGTCTGATTCTCCTTTCTGAAGGCTGCGTAGTACAACACCGGAATCACCACCAAGGTAAGCAGGGTGGAGACGAAGATGCCGAAGATCAGGCTGATCGCCAGCCCGTTGAAGATCGGGTCGTCGAGGATGAACATGGCGCCGAGCATCGCCGCCAGGCCAGTCAGGGCGATCGGCTTGGCGCGCACCGAAGCGGACTGGATGATCGCTTCGCGCAGCGGCATTCCCTCGCCGATTTGCTGGCGGATGAAGTCGACCAGCAGAATCGAGTTGCGCACGATGATCCCGGCCAGGGCGATCATGCCGATCATCGACGTCGCGGTGTATTGGCTGCCGAGCAAGGCGTGCCCCGGCATGACGCCGATGAGGGTCAGGGGAATCGGTGCCATGATGATCAGCGGCAGCAGATAGCTCTTGAAATGTGCGACGACCAGCAGGTAAATGAGGATCAGGCCGACGCCGTAGGCGATGCCCATGTCGCGAAAGGTCTCGTAAGTCACCTGCCATTCGCCGTCCCACTTGATGCTGTACGAGGCGTCGGGTGCGCTCGGCTGCCTGATGAACCACTCGTCGAGCGTGCCGGCGGCGTGATCGACGCCGTCCAGCGCGCGCCCGGCGATCTCGCTGCGCGCAGCAAACATGCCGTAGAGCGGCGAGTCGAGCTTGCCGCCCATGTCGGCGACGACATACACCACCGGCAACAGATTCTTGTGGTAGATCGCCTGCTCGCGGCGGACCTCGCGTACTTCGACGAGCTCGGAAACCGGTACCAGCTGCCCGTCGCGTGAGCGCACGCGCAGCTTGAGCAGCGCGTCGAGCGTGCTTTGTTGCTCGGCCGGCAAGGTGAGACGCACCGGGATTTCGTATTTCGAACCGGTGTTATGGACCGGGGTGACGTCTTCGCCGCTCAGGCCCATGCGCAGCACGTCGACGATGTCGCTTTGCGCGACGCCGAGCAGCGCCGCCTTGTTCTGCAGAACGTGCAGAACGCTGCGCTGGCCACCGGCGTTGACCGAATCGTCGATAGCCACCAGATCCGGAGTCGCCTCGAGAAGCTTGCGGACTTCCTTGGCCACCGCTCTCTGGCCGCGATAGTCGGGCCCATAGACCTCGGCAACGATTGGCGAGAGGACCGGCGGCCCGGGCGGCACTTCGACGACCTTGGCGTTGCCACCGGCGCGCTTGCCGATGGCCTCGATCGTGTCGCGAACCGAGATGGCGATCTCGTGGCTCTTGCGCGAACGGTGCTGGTGGTCGACCAGATTGACCTGCAGGTCGCCCAGTTCCGGTGCGGCGCGCAGGTAATACTGGCGAACCAGTCCGTTGAAATTGATCGGGCTGGCGGTGCCGGCGTAAGCCTGGTAGTTGCTGACTTCCGGCACCTTGCCGATGGCCGCGCCGAGCTCGTGCAGTACGCGCGCCGTTTCTTCGAGCGGCGTGCCGACCGGCATGTCGAGCACCACTTGGAATTCGCTCTTGTTGTCGAAGGGCAACATCTTCAGCACCACCAGCTGCACCGCCGCAAGGGCCAGCGAAGCGGCGATCAGCAGCATGATCCCCAGCCACAGCCAGCGCCGCGCCGCGCTGCCCTTCCGGGCGTCGAGAAACGGTGTCAGCAGGCGCCGAAACAGGCGCTCGAGCCGACTTTGGCTCGGCGACTCGGCGGCTGCCCGCGGCGCGGTCGCACCGCCAGCCGCCGCATGCGAGGTCTTCGCCAGCAGTCGGGCGGCCAGCCACGGTGTGACCACAAAAGCAACCGCCAGCGAAATGAACATGCCAAGCGACGAGTTGATCGGGATCGGGCTCATGTACGGTCCCATCAAGCCAGTCACGAAAGCCATCGGCAAGAGGGCGGCGATGACCGTGAACGTGGCCAGAATCGTCGGGCCGCCGACTTCGTCGACCGCCAGCGGGATGATTTCGAGCAGCGGCTTCCCGGGCTGCAAGGCCTGCCAGCGGTGGATGTTCTCGACCACGACGATGGCATCATCGACCAGGATGCCGATCGAGAAGATCAGCGCGAACAGCGACACCCGGTTGAGCGTGAATCCCCAGGCCCAGGAGGCAAACAGGGTCGCGGCGAGGGTCAGGCTGACCGCCACGCCGACGATCAGCGCCTCCCGTCTGCCCAGCGCGAAGAAGACCAGCAGGACCACGAAGGCGGTGGCGAAGACCAGCTTGCCGATCAGTTTCTCGGCCTTGTCGGTTGCCGTCTGGCCGTAATTGCGCGTCGTGGTGACCTCGACGCCGGCCGGGATCAGGGTGCCCTTGAGCGACTCGGCGCGGGCGATGACGGCGCTGGCGACGTCGGCGGCATTGACGCCCGGTTTTTTTGACACCTGTACGGTGACTGCTGGAAATTCACCCTCGCGATTGCCGAACCAGACGTACTGACGCGGCTGATCGGGCCCTTCCTCGACGCGAGCGACATCGCCTATGAACACCGGCTTGCGCTCGCCGGCGCTGCCGCGCACGGTGACGACCAGTTGCCTGACGTCGGCGGCCGATTCGAGATAGCTGCCGGTCTCGACGAGGACTTCGCGGTTGCCGGAAACCAGCGTGCCGGAAGACTGGCGCGCGTTACCGAGACGCAGGGTGGCGGCAATGTCCTGCGGGGTGACCGAGAATGCGTTCATGCGCTCGCTGTCCATCGCCACGCGCAGCACGTGATCGGGGCCACCCAGCGTAGACACGTCACGCGTTCCCTTGACCCGCTTGAAGTCGACTTCCGCGGCACGCGCCACCTGTTGCAGGTCGAAAGCCGAGCGCTCGGGGTCGCTGGTCCAGAAGGTCAGCGAGACGATCGGCACATCGTCGATACCGCGCGGCTTGACCACCGGCTCGAGAACGCCGAGATTTGGCGACAGCCAGTCGCGGTTGGAATGTACGGTATCGTAGAGGCGCACGACGGCATCGTTGTACTTGACGCCGACTTCGAACTGCACGGTCACCACCGCCATCCCTGGTCGCGACACCGAGTACACGTGCTCGACGCCCGACATGCGCGACAAGACCTGTTCGGCCGGCGTCGCGACCAGATTCTCGACGTCCTGCGCCGAGGCACCGGGGAAGGCGATGAACACGTCGGCCATGGTGACGTCGATCTGTGGTTCTTCCTCGCGCGGCGTCACCAGGGTGGCGAAAATGCCCATCAACAGCGCGACCAGTGCCAGCAAGGGGGTCATTTGCGAGCTGGCAAAGAAACGCGCGATGCGGCCGGAAACACCCATAGCCTTACTCACCCGCCCGTTTCGCCGACTTCAGGGCGATCGCCGCCTGCACCGGGTCGAGGACGACACGCTCGCCAGGGTGCAGGCCGGCGAGCACTTCGATCTCGCCAGCGCCGACGCTTTCGCCCAGGCGCAGCTGACGCAAGGAGAGCGCGCCGTCGGGGTTCTGGACGTAAACGGCAGCCACCGCGCCACGCCTGACCACGGCGGCCTGCGGCACGGTCAGCTTGATCGCCTGACCCACGACGAAGTGCACCCGTGCGTGCATCCCGGGCACGACATCAGCGAGCTCGCTGCCCGCGGCGGGGAGGCCCACGCGAACCGGCGAGACATGCGTCGCCGCGTCGGCGGTCGGCAGCACGGTGATGCTGCTGCCCTCTACCCACTTGCCAAGCTCCGGAAATTCGACACGCGCCTTTTTTACCGCGCGCATCTGCGGCAGGCGATACTGCGGAATACTGGCGGTGACGCGCAGGCCCTGCGGATCGTGGATGGTCAGCAGCGGCCTGCCAGGGACCGCCATCTCGCCGAGTTCGGTCAGGCGCGCGGCAACGATCCCGGAGATCGGCGCGTACACCGTCGCATGTTCAACGCTCACCGCGGTTTGCCCACGTGCCGCCTGTGCGGCGTCGAAATCGGCTTTCGCCTTGTCTACCGCCGCCTGACTGACGAAGCCCTGCTGACGCAGGCCCAGGGTGCGCTGGTAGTGAGCCCGCGCATTGCCATACACGGCAGCAGCTGCGGCGGCAGCCTCGTTGGCTTCACGGGCATCGATCTTCATCAGCAGATCACCTTTGCGCACCGCCTGCCCGGCATCGACCCGCACTTCGACGACCCGCCCGGAGACCTGCGCCGCCAGTGTCGCCTGATTGACCGCCTCGACCAGGGCCTCGGCAGGCAAGGTCAGCTCGACCGGATGCGGCTCGACGACCGCCGTCGGCAAAGCCTGAGCATGCACGGCCAGAGAGGCGGCCGCAGTGAAGCTGGCGAGCAGCGCAGAGCACCAGGAGAGTCGGGTTCCGGAATTGGTTTTCATGTTTATAAGCATATACTGATATAGGTGCGCTGACAAGAGCCAAGATGCTTGCGCAAGGGCAGCAAGTGGCTCCCCCCCCTTGACCTTTGCCCGCCTTCAATGAGACAAAGCGCTGATCTGTTCACCGACGCTGCCGCCATGAAACTCGCCTACTTCGCTCTGCTCTGCTCAGCCTCGCTCGCCGCCGGCTGCGCGCACGCACCATCGACGCCCCCGACGGGTAGCGCCGCTGCCGCCGGCCTGTATCAGCCGGAAGGCACCTCGGGGCCGACCGCGCAAGCTGGCTGGAGCGGCCAACGCTTCGCCGTGGCCACGGCGCATCCGATGGCCAGCAACGCCGGGCTGGAAATCCTGCAGGCGGGCGGTTCGGCGGTCGATGCCGCAATCGCCGCGCAATTGGTGCTTACCCTGGTCGAACCACAGTCGAGCGGCATCGGTGGCGGCGCTTTCCTGATGCATTACGATGGTCGTGAGATCGTCGCCTTTGACGGCCGCGAAACGGCGCCGGCAGGCGTCAGCGAGACGCTATTCGTGAAGGCTGACGGCAAGCCAATGGCTTTTCGCGAGGCGGTGGTCGGCGGCCGTGCGGTCGGCGTTCCGGGCACCGTGCGGATGCTTGAAATGGCCCACGCCGAATACGGCCGCCTCCCCTGGTCGCGTCTCTTCGCGCCAGCGATCACGCTCGCCGAGGAAGGCTTCCCGCTCGGCCTGCGCCTGTACACGCTGCTCAAGACCGAGCGCGACCTGCGCAAGGACCCCAAGGCTGGCCCCTACTTCTACGAGCGCGATGGCGAACCCCATGCCGTGGGAACGATCCTGCGCAACAATGAACTGGCGGCGGTCTTGCGGCGCATCGCCGGCGAGGGCTCGAAGGCATTCTACGAAGGCGAGGTCGCGCAGGCGGTGGTCGAGCGGGTACGCAACCATCCCGACAACCCTGGCCAGCTGAGCCTGGCCGACATGGCAGGCTATCGGGCAGTGCGACGAGCGCCACTGTGCGCGACCTACGAGCCGCGAGCGGTGCTGCCGCCGCGCAGTTACCGCATCTGCGGCTTCCCACCGCCGAGTTCCGGTGAGATCACCATCGTGCAGATCCTGGGAATTCTCGACCGCACGCGCGCGCCCTTCCTGCGCTTCGAAGATCCGCTCTGGATGCACTACTACACCGAAGCCGCGCGCCTCGCCTTCGCCGATCGCGCCAAGTATATCGCCGACCCGGACTTCGTTGCCCCGCCCGCCGGCCGCTGGGATTCGCTGATCAGGCCGGACTATCTGGCGGAAAGGGCGCGGCTGATCGGGCCGCAGAGCATGAAAGTCGCCAAGGCGGGATCACCAGCAGCGCTGGCGAGCAGTCTCGCGCCGATGCCGGAACAGGTCGAGTACGGGACTTCGCATATCAGCGTGGTGGACGCCGATGGCAACGCCGTGGCCATGACCAGTAGCATCGAGGACGCTTTTGGCGCTCGCCAGATGGTGCGCGGTTTCTTGCTCAACAACGAGCTCACCGATTTTTCCTTCCTGCCGCGCGACGGCAGTGGGACGCCGATCGCCAACCGCGTCGAGCCGGGCAAGCGCCCGCGCTCGTCGATGAGCCCGACACTGGTTTTCGACAACGAGAGTGGCGAACTGCTGATGAGCGGCGGCTCGCCGGGCGGGGCGATGATCATCCACTACACGGCCAAGCTGCTCTACGCGACGCTCAATTGGGGGCTGACGCCACAGGAGGCGATCAACCTGCCCAACTTCGGCTCGCTGAACGGCCCGACGCTGCTCGAGGAACAGCGCTTCGCGCCGGACTTCGTTGACGCCCTGCAAGCCAGGGGCCACACGGTCAAGGAGCTCGGCTTGAGCAGCGGCCTGCAAGCGATTCAGAAACGCCACGGCGCTTACATCGGCGGTGCGGATCCGCGTCGCGAAGGCCGGGTGATGGGCGAGTAGGGTGAGAGGCGACGCGCCGACATTCTGGCGAAGCTCAGGCTATCTGTGGCTGCTCGCAGCCACCCTCACCGGCTGTGCCACTGACAGCGGCTACGAATCGCGGCCGGCGCCCGTGCCACGCGAAGCGCAATCGCCATCAGCCGCGCCAGCGACCAGCGCGCGCCAAGTGCGGCCTGCACCGGCGCCGCGGCGACAGCCCGCTGCCCCTTACCCCGACGAAACCGAAGGCCGTGCGCTGGTCAGCCGCGTGCTGCCCGTGCCGATCGCCGATCGGCCTGGCTGGGCGGCGGATATCTTTGCCGCTTTCGCCGCCCTGCGCATTGCGCCGACAGCCGAAAACCTCTGTGCAGTGGCCTCGGTCATTGCACAGGAGTCGAGCTTTCAGGCAGATCCCGCGGTTCCCGGCCTGTCGCGCATCGTCTGGAAGGAACTCGAGCGGCGACGCGCAAAGTACGCCATCCCGCAGCTCGTTCTCGACCTGGCGCTAGGCAAGACATCCCCGGACGGCAGCAGCTACAAGGCGCGCATCGACGCGTTGCGCACCGAGAAGCAGATGAACGCGCTCTACGACGACATGATTTCCGAACTTCCCGGCGGCAAGACCCTGTTTGCGGGCTACAACCCGGTGCGCACCGGTGGTCCGATGCAGGTCAGTGTCGAATTCGCCGAAGAGCAGGTGCGCAATCGCCGCTACCCCTATCCGCGCCAGGGCAGCGTTCGCGACGAGGTGTTCAGCCGCCGCGGTGGCGTCTATTTCGGAATTGCCATCCTGCTCGACTACCCGGCCAGTTACAGCCAGATGATTTACCGCTTCGCCGACTTCAATGCCGGCCGCTACAGCAGCCGTAACGCCGCTTTCCAAAATGCCGTGGCCGGCCTTGGCGGCCAGGCGTTGGCACTCGACGGCGACCTCTTGCGCTACCACAAGGGCAAACCGGCGGCACAAACCAGCGACACCCTGCGCGCGCTTCTTGCCTTGCGAGCGCGCCTGCAACTGAGCGCGGCCGACATCGAGAACGACCTCAAGCTGGAGAAAAGCTTCGCCTTCGAGCAGTCGCTGCTCTATGGCCGGCTATTCACACTGGCCGATGCGGCGAGCACCAGAAAATGGCCCCGGGAAGTAGTCCCCAGCATCGCCCTGAAAAGCCCCAAGATCACCCGCCCGCTGACCACCGAGTGGTTCGCCAGGCGCGTCGACAACCGCTACCGCAGTTGCCTGGAACGGAGCAAGAGCGAGAGCTGAGCGAGGACGCTGAAGACCACGAATGGCGTCGGAAACAGCACTCAGAACTTGATCAGCTTTCCAAGTTCGCGGATGAAACCCTTGGGGTCGGCATCATCCGGGTAACGGAAGACGAGGAAGCCGCGACGGTCGACGAGGTTTATCTTGCGGCCCTCGGCGCCGCCGAGAAGCGTCAGTAGTTGCGCATCGCTGGCCTTGACCAGCACCAGGTCGGGGTGGGCCGCCAGCAGCTCCGCCGCCGGCGTCGTGCCATCGGTAATCAGCCACAGACGTTCCAGGCGGGCCATGTTGCGCCCCTGCGCCGTGCGCGCCTGCCGGGTCAGATAGAGCGTGTGTTGGCAGCGTTCATCGCAGGCGCCAGGGGACGCGAAAATCGCCAGCCACTTGCCGCTCACGTCGGGATGTTCCAGGACTGCGCCCTCCCAGCCTTGCAGCATTTCGAAAGGCAGCGGCAGGGGCTCGGCCAGTGGCTGGCCGACCATCACCGCGGCCTCGGGCGGCGAGACGAAGCGAAAATACAAGGCCGCGAGAAGAGGCAACACGCACACCGCAACGATCGCCAGCAGGGTCAAGCGACCCCTGCGCTGCGCTGCGCGCATGCCTGCTGTTGTGGGAAGGGAAGGCGTGTCGACGGGCGCGGCCGTCGGTCGGGGTGTACTCATTTCTTCTGCCATGCAAATAGGCCGTAAGCTACGGCCATGAGAGCGAAAACCAGCCACATTGCCGCGTAACCATAGTGTTTTGTGCGGGGATTGTCCGCACTGCCCCAGTCACGCGCCAAGCCATCCCCCTCGCCGTTGGTTTGCAGGAGGATCACCGGCAGCGGCTCCAGGCCACTGCGCTGACGATAGTCCGCTTCACGCAGGTGTTGCCAGAGAGGCCCTTCCGGCTCGCTTTCCTGCAACTCGAAAATTCTCGTTTCGAAGCCGCGAGTGACACCGGCCACTTCGATCTCGCCAGCCGGCGTCGGCACGGAAGGGATATCCGAACGTAGCCGTGGCGCCACCATCCAACCGCGATTCACCACCACGACGGCGTCGCTGCCCGACAGGCGCAAGGGGGTGAGGACATGATAACCTGGCCGGCTGCGATAGATTTTGTTGTCCAGAAACAGCGTCTTGTCCGCCAGCCAGTGACCACGCGCCGTGGCCGCCCTATCGATCAACTCGTCGCGCTGGCGCTGCTGCGCCGACAGGGCGATGGGCGTCGCGATCATCGCCGCCTGCTCACGCTCGAAGCGCTCGCCACGCGTTTCCGCGCGCCAGAGCTGGAAGCGCGCCATGACCAGGCAGGCAATTGCCAGCAGGGCGACCAGAAGCAGGCGCAGGGCGCGACGCTTGAACGGGGAGATCGACATGGGAGAACGCTTGGCCCCGACCGGGGTCCTATGATGTCGCGAGTCCGGTAGACTGCGAGCTTTCTGGAGGAAACTCGATGCACATCATCGTTGCCCTGATGCTGATCACCATAGTCGCCAGTCTTGGCAGTGCCCTGGTATTCATCTATCGCGACCAAGGCCAGGGCAAGACCCGTGCGGTCAAGGCCCTCTCCCTGCGCGTGGCCCTGTCCTTTGCACTCTTTGCGCTGCTCATCGCCTCGCAGCGATTTGGCTGGGTTGGCGAGCGCCTGATGTGAGCAAGGGGCTGAAGGGACACGGCGCACCACGGTGCGCCGCGATTCCCGCAGCAGGAGCGATGCTACAACCAGTAGATGACGACGAACAGACCAAGCCAGACGACGTCGACAAAGTGCCAGTACCAGGCAACGCCTTCAAAGGCGAAGTGACGCTCGGCAGTGAAGTGCCCCTTCAATACGCGCAGCAGAATCACCGTCAACATCGTCACCCCGAGGGTCACGTGAAAGCCGTGGAAGCCGGTGAGCATGTAGAAGGTCGAGCCATACACACCGGTGGTCATCTTGAGGTTCAGGTGGGCGTAGGCTTCACCGTACTCATACACCTGGAAGCAAAGAAAGACCACACCGAGCACGATGGTCAGCAGCAGCCCGATGATCAGTTGCGTGCGCTTCTCGGCGATCAGCCCCCAGTGCGCCCAGGTCAGCGTCGCTCCGGACGTCAGCAGCAGCAGGGTGTTGACCGCCGGGATGCCCCAGGCGTGCATCTGCGAGAAAGGATCGCTCGCCCCGGGTCCGGCACTTGGCCAGGAATCCTGGAAGCCTTCCCACAACGCGGCCTGCTCGGGACTCGCCAGATCGGGAATGGCCAGCACGCGAATGTAAAACAGGGCGCCGAAGAAGGCGACGAAGAACATCACCTCGGAGAAAATGAACCAGCCCATGGCCCAACGAAACGAACGATCGACCTGCAGGTTGTAGCGTTGCCCCTCGGACTCGCCGATGACGCGGCCAAACCAACCAAAAAGCATGAACGCCAGGACGACAAAGCCGCCCGTAAGAACCAAGCCACCGTTGGCAACCGAATTCATCATCAGCACGGCGCCGGTAGCCAGCAGGAGCAGGGCTATCGAGCCAACCAGCGGCCAATGCGACGGCTGGGGAACAAAATAGCGGCTTGCGGATGCGGGGTGACTCATCTTGACTTCCTCCAGATCATATTATCGTTATTGCCCGGTTACTGCGTTGATGCGTCCGACTACTGACGACTGATATAAATAGCGACGCTCACCAGCACCAACACAAAAATCAGCATGAAAACCAGTGCGGTGATCAAAATCTGCAACGGCGACAAGGGCGCTGCGTCGTGCGCGTGCGGCTTGTGTCCGCGGATTCCCAGCAGAGCCCAGGCCACCGTGCGAATGGTGCTGAAGCGTCGGCCTTTTTCGGTCTGCGTATCGGATGGCGACATCGCTCACTTCCGGCTTTCCACCGGCACCTCGAAAAAAGTATACGAAAGCGTGACCGTATTGACCTCTTCAGGCAACCTGGTATCCAGGAAGAACACGACCGGCATTTCGCGTACCTCGCGTGGCGCAAAAGTCTGCTGTTTGAAGCAAAAGCAATCCAGCTTCTTGACATAGCTACCCGCATACTGCGGCCCGTAGCTGGGCACCGCCTGGCCGATCACGGTATGGTCGCGCGTGTTCTCGACCCGGTAGACGACATGCACGATATCGCCGGTCTTGGCCGGCAGGATGGGTGTCTGGGGCCGGAAAAGCAGCGCCCCGTCATGACTGTTGGCATCGAACTGCAGCGTGATCGGACGGCCCGGGATCGCCGACGCAGAGATTTCCTGCGCGCGGTCGATATCATAGAGCCCGGTCCACTCGCAGAAAGCCCGGTACAGACCCGGCTGCACCGACACGAAGAGCAGGCTGCCGACGACGATCGCCAACAGGATCAGAGCGAGGCGCCGGTTCTTTCCGCTCCGCGACGGAGACTGGGTCGCCGCCGCCGCAGGCGGGTGCAGAGCAGGATTCACGTGTTGCCCAGCCACTGCCGGAGGATGAAGCTCAGAAACACGGCAGCCGCGAACAGACCCAGACCGATCGCGATGCGTCGGTTGCCCTGATTACGTGACGGATCACGCGTCATCCGTGTGCCTCGGCCTGGTCAAAATGCGGCGGATCTTCAAAGGTATGGTAGGGCGCCGGCGAAGGCACCGTCCATTCCAGCCCGTGCGCCCCATCCCAGGGCCGACTCGCCGCGCGAGCACCGCCCTTCAC
>LBIU01000090.1 GCA_000987445.1 Candidatus Accumulibacter adiacens
GTGGCGTTGAGCTTCATGGTGCATGAACCCAGCGAGATCATCGAGTGGTCGAGCGCCAGGTCCCTGCTCTGCAGCTTCTTCAGGTAGCGCAGCATCTCGTGTTCGGTGTGGTGCGTGTTGAATACCGGATGCGTGAGGATTGCGTCGCTGCGCAGGAAGGAGGGTGGCAGGCTGGGGTCCTCGTGTCGCAACTGCTCGTCGAGTGGGCCGAGATCGACGTGGAGGCCGGCGAGCAGCTTGACCAGCATGGCGATGTCCGCCTGCGTGGTCTTTTCGTTCACCGCGATTCCGAGGATGCCGGGAGAGACCTGGCGCAGGTTGTAGCCGGCATCGATGGCAGCCTTGTAGGCGCTCAGGGCGTGCCCGCCGAGGTCTACGCACAGGGTGTCGAAGAAGTGCCGGGTAAGCAGCTTGATGCCGGCACGCTGCAGGCTGGCGGCGAGGATGGCGGTCAGTCGGTGGATGCGCCTGGCGATCGTACGCAGCCCCCGCGGGCCGTGATAGACCGCATACATGCCGGCGATGTTGGCCAGCAGGACCTGCGAAGTACAGATGTTGGAGTTGGCCTTCTCGCGGCGGATGTGCTGCTCGCGCGTCTGCAGCGCCATGCGCAGGGCCTTGTTGCCACGGCTGTCGATCGAGACGCCGATGATGCGGCCGGGGATCGAACGCTTGTGCTCGTCCCGGGTGGCGAAAAAGGCGGCGTGCGGACCGCCGAATCCGAGCGGGACACCGAAGCGCTGCGAAGAGCCGAGTGCGATGTCGGCTCCCATTTCCCCCGGTGAGCGCAGCAGGACCAGCGCCATCAGATCCGCGGCGACGGCCACGACGGCGCCGCGTGACTTGGCGGCGGCAATGGGGCCACTCAGGTCACTGACTTCGCCGCGTTCGTTCGGATACTGAAAAAGGGCGCCAAAGACTTCCTGTTGCGCGGCCACTTCCGGCGCGCCCAAAACAAGGTCGAAGCCAAAGAAGGCGGCGCGCGTGTTGAGCACGTCGATGGTTTGCGGTAGGCAGCCGGAATCGACAAAGAAGCGGTTCGATTTCGACTTGCTGACCCGCCGGGCCATGGCCATCGCTTCCGCTGCGGCGGTCGCTTCGTCGAGTAGCGAAGCATTGGCGAGTTCAAGACCGGTGAGGTCGACGATCATCTGCTGGTAGTTGAGCAGTGCCTCGAGTCGACCCTGTGCGATCTCCGCCTGGTAGGGGGTGTAGGCCGTGTACCAACCGGGGTTCTCGAGGACATTGCGCAGTACGACCGCGGGGGTCAGTGTGTCCGCGTAGCCGAGCCCGATCATTGCGTGCTGAACACGGTTGCGCCTGGCCGTCAGCCGCAGTGCCTCGAGCGCTTCACGCTCCGGACGAGGCCCGGCAAGGGCCAGCGGCGAGCGCAGGCGAATCGCTGCCGGGATCGTTTGGTCGATGAGTTGCTCGAGCGTGGCGACCCCGATGCTGGCGAGCATGGCCGCGATTTCACTGCGGCAGGGACCAATGTGGCGGTCGATGAAATCGTCGCGCTGTTCCAGTTCGGCGAGCGTCGGCGAGTGGGGCTCTAATGCGGCCGGCGGTGCGGGTTGCGGTGGGGGCGTGGCGTCCATGGCGTTTTCCGGTGGCAATGGTGGCGATGCGATTTGCCTAAGTGGCGTCTACGATCTGCTGGTAGGCGGTGGCGTCGAGCAGCGCGTCGAGGTCCGCCGCAGCGGCCGGCTTCATCTTGAACAGCCAGGCGGCATAGGCGTCCTGATTGACCACTTCCGGGCTATCAACGGCGGTCGGATTGATTTCGATGATGCTGCCGGTCACCGGTGCGTACACGTCGGACGCCGCTTTCACGGACTCGACGACGGCTACCTCCTGCTCGGCAGAGTACTCGACGCCGAGATCCGGAAGTTCGACGAAAACGAGGTCGCCAAGGAGTTCCTGAGCATGGTCGGTAATGCCGACGGTGATCGTTCCGTCGGCTTCGGCGCGGATCCATTCGTGATTCCTGGTGTACTTGAGATCGCTGGGGATGTTCATTTTCATTCCTGACAAATTGGAGGGAGGTTCACGACTGACAATCGGCAACTAAAGGCAACTAAACGAGAACGTTTCCGTTGCGCACAAAGCAGGGCTTGACCACCCGGGCAGCGAGCAGCTTGTCGCGAATCGCCACCTCGACCGTGTCTCCGATGGCGACGGCGAGTGGCAGTCGGGCGAGGGCGATTGATTGCTGCATTGTCGGCGAGAAGCTGCCGCTGGTAATCTCACCGGCGCCCTCGCTGCTGACGACTTTCTGGTGCGCACGCAGTACGCCGCGGTCTCTGAGTACCAGGCCGAGAAACTGCTGCTGCTGTGCTCTGGCGACGAGCGCCGCCTTGCCGACGAAGTCACGGGCGGCGATGAGGTCGACGGTCCACGCCAGGCCGGCATCCAGGGGCGAGATAGTCTCGTCCATGTCCTGGCCGTAGAGATTCATTCCCGCTTCGAGGCGCAGCGTGTCGCGCGCACCGAGACCACAGGGTTGAACCCCGGCGTCAGCGAGTGCTGTCCACAGCTTGCTCGCCTGCTCGGCGGGCAAAGTGATTTCGTAGCCGTCTTCCCCGGTATAGCCGGTGCGAGCGATAAAGAAATCCCCGCTGCGCGCGGCAGAAAAGGGTTTCAGCGACTCGCACGCCGAACGGCAGTCGGGCAATACCTGCCACACTTTCTGACGCGCTTGCGGGCCCTGCACGGCAATCATGGCCAGAGCATCTGCACCCTCGCGGCGTGCCGTGATCGTCGCCGCCAGTTGCCAGTCGGCGAGGCGCTCAGCCATCCAACGCAGATCCTTGACCGCGGTGCTGGCGTTGACCACCATCCGATAGCTGTTTTCGTCGAGGTAATAGACAATCAGGTCGTCAATCACGCCGCCGGCTTCGTTGAGCATGGCACCGTATAGTGCCTTGCCCGCGACCTGCAGCTTGTCGATGTTGTTGGCGATCAGGCGGCGCAGAAAGGCTGCGCTATCGGCTCCGTCGACATCGACCGCGCACATGTGCGAAACATCGAACATGCCGGCGTCGCGGCGTACAGCGTGGTGTTCCTCGATCTGCGAGCCGTAATGAAGAGGCATCTCCCAGCCGCCGAAATCGACCATTCTGGCACCGCTCCGGCGATGGTCTTCGTTGAGGACGGTCTTCTGCATCGTAACAAAGCCTTGCGATAGATTGTTCAAGCGGATTCCAGAAACAAAAAAGGGGCGAACTCGAATCGAGTTCACCCCCCTGTCCATGTACCTGAGAGATTTTGCGGCCGAAATGTGAATCGCAGCCACACGCCCCATCGGTGGGCGCTGCACCCACAAGCGCGCGCCGCTCTCCAGAGTTCATTGCACGAACGGTCCTTTTGCCTGAGCGTTTCCGGGTGGATTGCGCCTTCGGCGGCGGCTTTGCCGCCCTCTCCCCTTCGCGCCGCAACTATAGCGCGCTGGCCGCCTTGCTCGCAAGTGCGGACGGTGGTGGGAGGGAGGAGGAGTCGGCCGGCAGCGCGCACCGGCCCCCGGTGGCCTCAGGATTCGCGGCGATTGAGCACGACTGTGGCCGCTGTCAGTGAGCGGCGAGTCCAGGCCGGGTAAGCGGGCTTTCGCCGTGGTCTTCGCCGTCGGCTGTTATACTCCACCCCCTGCAGGGCAGTGCAGTTGCGACCAGAAAAGTGTCGGGTTTTTTTACACCTCACTCATCGCCTCCCCTGGGGTGATGGATTAGGTTGCTGATATCCAAGGAAATATTGATTTTGGCATGAATTTTGCTTCGAAATTGTCGAGTCAGGTTTTGCCGAGGGAAGCGGGCGTGAGCCGGTGTAGCATCCCAGAAACCAAGACTTGTGAAGCCCATATCAATCCTCATCAACCGGTTTCCGACAAGGGCTGGTACTCGATGTCAAAGGAGTCACCTATGAATCAATTTTGCAACAAGACAAAGATCGCCCTGGCCGTAGCGGCTCTGGCGGTTTCGGTTGGCGCTCATGCGGTGCCCATTGGTGCGGTAACGATTGCCGGCGGGGCATGCCAGACCTGGTTGCCTAGCAACGGTTTTGCTGCGGGGCAGGCTTGTGATGCCCCTAACCTCGCTGCTGCATTGAGCGGCGATGGCAACGTCGAACTGTCCAAGTTTGGTGGTCCGGTTACGACGATGACTGGTTCGATAGCTGGCGACACGATTATCATGAGCAGCTTGGTGTTGTCGGACTGGATGGCCAATGGCAATGCGCTGGCCACGAGCTACATCATGAGCGCCTACGCGGCGGCGGGCCAACCGCTGAACGCCGGCCAACTCACCGCTCTGACTGGCCTCTTCCTGAGCACTCCGCAGGGGTATGGTCGGCTCAGCGACCCGAATGTCTCGTCCGTCGAGACATCGGCCAACGGAACGATCTACGTCGGACTGGATGGTTTTGATGACGCGAGTCCTGTCCTGAATGCATTGGCGGCTGCTATCAACGGCATGAACCTGCCTGGCATTGACCCGATCCCATTCGTGGCGCCTGGTGCGCAAGCGAGTGAGGTGGTCAAGGTGCAAGTCAACGGCGCCTCGTGGCAGTACCTCTATGGCTTCTCGGCAACGCCGACGGGCTATCAGTCGCCAGACGGTTCTTTCAGCGGCTTATACTCGTTGCAGGTTCCCGAGCCAGAGTCGCTGGCGCTGTTGGGCATCGGTTTGCTGGGTCTGTGCCTGGGCCGTCGTCGCCGCGGCTGAAAAAGAGCCGAGCGTTTCGCGTCGGGAGTATGCGCGAGATGCTGTTGAGATGAACAAGAGGAGCCCGAAAGGGCTCTTCTTTTCTGGGGTCTGATGAGTTTGTCACATCGCCGCATGAGCATCCTGATGCGCATGCAGAGTCAAGGCAGCGGTAGTGGATAGCGAGTGCTGGAGGTGGCCATGGAACTGGCCGTGTTGTTTGGCATCTGTTTATTGATTTCGGGCATAGCCATCCGGGCCGCTGTCACCCTGGCCAACTATTTTGGGGTCGTGGACCATCCCGGCGGGCACAAGCAACACGAGGCCAGTACGCCGTTCGTCGGTGGAGTGGGTATCCTCGCCGTTCTGCTCGGCCTGTTCCTGGTGCTCGACCCCTTGTTTGTCGGTTTTTCTGTTTCCACGCTGCAGGCTATGCTGATTGGCGCGCTGGTTCTCTTTCTCACCGGCCTTGCCGATGACATCGTGCATCTCAGCTTCAAGCTCCGTTTTTTCGTTCAGGCCGCGGTTGCCCTGTCGATGATTCTTGTTGGCGGCGTCGAGTTGCTGTCGTTCGGAGCGCTTTTTCCCGGCTGGCGGTTCGATCTCGGATGGCTTTCCATCCCGCTGACTATTTTCGCGACCGTCGGGCTGATCAACGCGGTCAACATGATTGATGGGATCGATGGGTTGTCGGGCGCGGTCAGTCTGGTCAGCCTGGCGCTTGTCGGCCAGGTGGCCTTTTTCGCGGGCCAAGGCGCCTATGCCGCCCTCGTCGTAGCCCTGATCGCTGGCTTGGCAGGCTTCCTGTACTACAATCTGCGCTATCCGGGAAACAGTCGGGCGCGGGTATTTCTCGGTGATAACGGCAGCATGGTGCTGGGCTTCGTGTTCGCCTGGTTGTTCATCGCCCTGTCGCAGGGGGACTCGCCGGCAATGACGCCGGTCACTGCTTTGTGGCTGTTTGCGCTGCCGCTGATGGATACGGTTGGCGTCATGCTGCGGCGCATCTGGTTGCGCAAGTCGCCTTTCCGACCCGATCGTTACCACTTGCACCACCTTTTCGTTCGTGCCGGCTATCGCGTCTGCGATGTCGTCGCGTTTGCCGCGCTGGGGCAGCTTTTTCTTGGTCTGGTCGGTGTCGGCGGCTTGGCGCTGGGGGTTCCCGAATATGCCATGTTCTGGCTCTTCCTGGTCGTTTTTGCGGCCTATTTCCTGGTGATTCTTCGCCCATGGCGGTTGGTGCCCGGACTGCGCCGGATCAATCGCGCGCTTGGCCTCCCCTCGGTTCAGGTAGGTGGCATTTTTGCGGGCTACGTCGCCAAGCAGGAGCTTCCCGAGTTGCTCGACTTGCTAGGCGAGCGCTTGCGTGCCAGCGGCTATGACTACCAGCTGAGCGTATACCAGACGGACGGCTCGGCGAGTGATGGCCGCAACCTCTATTGCGTGGTGCACGTTCCCGTTTCCGGCGACGAGCGATTGATTGGCAAGATTCAACGTGATGCGTCGGCCATCAGGAAGCTCCTCACTGGTCGCTTCGATGTCGGTGTTCGCCTTTTCCTACGCCGTCAGAGCGAGAACGACCTGCGTGCCGGTTCGGGCAGCACGATGGGCAGGCGCCACGAGCGGCGCAGCGCGCGCAGGAGCACGCTGATCTACTCCGTGGAGCGCGGCGGCGGGGCGATAAAGGGCGGCGGGCTGGGGTTCGAAATCAGCGAAATCAGCGTCCCTCCCGCGTGAGGGGAGGCTGAGATGTTCAACAGGATTCTCACCGTGTGTACGGGTAACATCTGTCGCAGCCCGGCGGCCGAATTTCTTCTCCGGCAAGGGAGCGAGGTGATTGCCAGGCCGGTTGAGGTTCTCTCGGCCGGTGTCGATGCTCTGGTCAATCATCCTGCCGAGGAGACGACCTGCGCGATGATGCAATCGCGCGGCATTGATCTCAGTGCGCACCGGGCGAGACAGTTGACCCGCGAACGCCTGCGCTGGGCCGAGCTGGTTCTGGTGATGGAGCAGCATCACCGTGACGCGGTGCTGGCGCTGGATCCGACCGCTCGCGGCAAGACTTTCCTGCTCGGGCACTGGACGAATCGCGAAATTCCCGACCCCTATCGGCGTGGCGACGACGCGCACGCGGAAGCCTTGCGTCTGATCGAAGCCGCCGTCGGACCGTGGGTGGACAAGCTCGGCTGAAAGAGCCGAAGCCGCGTGCGCTGTCGCGTGGGGACGTGAAATAGCGCACGTGCAATCGCCCCGAACGGCGTTATTCTGCGGGCGCGATTCGAGAACTCCCCTGCACTATGAACAGTGCCGGCACCGGGATGCGAAGGACGGTGGCGCGTCCGGTCGTAAGGCATCGTGCCTGGCGGGCGGCCGCATTTGCGGTGGCTGTGCTCGGGATGTAGACTTCGCGGCGCCTTGTTGCCAGTGGCGCCGGCGAGAGCATGAACGAATGGAAGCGAGGAGCTAAGCATGAAAACGTCGTCTGCGGTGTGTGGTCGAATCCGGCACCTCTTGATCGGTATTGCCGTCAGCGTTCTGGCAGGCTGCAGCATCGTTCCGGGTAACCAGAGTTACAGTGACCGCGAAGAGTCTGCGGTGATGCTGCCGGTCCAGCAGGGCGACGCCCTGCTGCCGGCCAAGCTCAAGATCAAGCCGATTACGGCCGAACTGATCGTCGACATGTTCAACGCGGCGAGACCGCCCATCGGTGACGGGACCAGTGAGGCGACGAAGAGCGTGCCGCGTCCCGGCAGCAATGATTCCGGACCGGCGCCGGAGTACAAACTTGGGCCGGGCGACATCATTTCGATCATCGTCTGGGATCATCCGGAGCTGACCATTCCGGCGGGCAGCTTCCGAACCGCCGAGCAGGCGGGCACCGTGGTCGCCGATGATGGAACGATCTACTTCCCGTACGCGGGGGTGGTCAAGGTCCAGGGCAAGACGACCGGTGAAGTGCGCAAGATCCTGTCGGCCAAGCTGGCCAGATACATCGAGCAGGTGCAGCTCGACGTGCGCATGGTGGCTTTTCGTAGCCAGCAGGTCTACGTCGTCGGCGAGGTGAACAAGCCGGGTATCCAGCAGGTGACCGATATTCCGATGACCGTTATCGAGGCGGTCAATCGTGCCGGCGGCTTCACGCCCGAGGCTGACTATAGCCGGGTGCTGCTGACTCGTCGTGGCACCACCTACCTGGTGAATATCCAGGCCATGTACGACTATGGTGCAACGGAACAGAATGCCTTGCTGGAGAATGGCGACATCATCAATGTCGCAGATCGCAGTTACAACAAGATCTTCGTGCTTGGTGAAGTCGTTCGGCCGGGCTCGCAGCTGATGAACAAGAAGCGCTCGACACTCGCCGAAGCGCTTAGCGACGCGGGCTATATCAGTCAAACGACGTCCAACCCACGCTGGATCTATGTCATGCGCGGCGATACGGAGACTCCGGAGCTTTTCCATCTCGATTCCCGTCTGCCGGACGCGATGTTGCTTGCCGATCGCTTCCCGCTGCGGCCGCGCGACGTGGTCTATGTCGATGCGGCGGCAGTGGTACGCTGGCAGCGTGTAGTTTCCAATATCCTGCCGACGGCGACGATGCTCAATGTAACCAGCCAGACGCAGTACCCGCTCTTTGGTGGCAAGCAACCACCCTACTGATATTGATGACCGCCTTTTCTTGTCGGGGAGGGCCAGCCCGGGGGCTGACAGAGCTGCCGGTTAAGCGTTCCCGCAAACGCCCGCCTACCACGCTGAGCCGCCCAGCCATGACTCTGGCGGTGGCAATCACGGACGATCCATGAACAACGACCAGTCACAGACCTCTTTCAACGCGCCGGGTGTCACTGCCCGTGCAGGCGCTCAGGTGCAGCCACAGTCGATGCAACAGATGCCTTCAGAGGACGAGGACGAAGGCCTGGCCCTTGGTGAGATCATCGCCGTGCTCATGGATTATCGCTGGCTGATTGCCGCGGTGAGCCTGTTTGCGCTTGTTCTTGGCCTGGCCTGGGTATTCGTTGCCAAGCCGATCTACCGGGCGGATGGTCTGTTGCAGGTGGAGGAAAAAAGTTCCGGAATGGGCGCGCTGAAGGCCTTGGAACCGCTGCTCGGTGACGAGACGAGCGTGTCAGCGGAACTGGAAATTCTCAGTTCGCGAATGGTTCTTGGACGGGTGGTCTCGAAGCTCAAACTCGACATCGTGGCCGTTCCCAGAACCCTGCCCTTGATCGGCAACGCAATTACCCGCCGCTACCAGGGTGACGAGCCGAGTTCGCCGTGGCTGGGATTGTCGAGTTTTTCCTGGGGCGGTGAGCGCATTCAGGTCGATTCTCTCGAGGTTCCAGCACCAGCGCTGGACCAGAGACTTACCCTGATCGCGGGCGATGGCGGCGCTTTCGAAGTGCTTGATGGCGAGGGTCAGCGGGTCCTCGAGGGCAAAGCGGGGACGCGTGCCAGTGGCCAGGATTACTCGATTTTCGTCGCCCAGTTGCAGGCGCGGCCGGGGACGCAGTTCTGGCTGACGAAGCTTGCGCCCGAAACGGCGGTGGACAATCTGCGCAACAGCTACTCGGTCAAGGAGCGTGGCAAGAAGTCGAGCATTCTCGAGCTGAGTCTGGTGGGAGCGGACCCGGGACAGATCGGCATCGTCCTCGACGACATCATGAATACCTATGTTCGCCAGAACGTCGAAAGGCGCTCGGCCGAAGCCGAGAAGACGCTGGCTTTTCTCGAAACCCAGCTTCCCGCCCTCAAGACGCAGGTCGACAGCGCCGAGGCCGCCTACAACAACTATCGTCAAAGCCGTGGTTCCCTCGACTTGAGCCTGGAGACGCAAGGCGTCCTGAAGTCCCTGGTCGAGGTCGAGAACGCCGCCGTGTTGCTCAAGCAGGAGCGCGACGAACTGCGCCAGCGCTTCACGGCAGAGCACCCCAGGATTCAGGCAGTGGACAACAAACTGCAGCGTCTCACTGAGCGTCGCAAGGCCTTCGACGCCGAGGTCGAGGCCTTGCCTGATACGCAGCAGACGGTTCTGCGTCTGGCGCGTGATGTCGAAGTCTCGAACAGGCTCTATACCGAGCTACTCAACACGGCGCAGCAGTTGCGGGTGTCGAAGGCCGGAACGGTTGGCGACGTGCGCATCATCGACCCGGCGGCGGTTGGGCGTGAACCGGTCGGCGCCAAGCCGATCGCGATTCTGGGCATTGCCCTGCTGCTTGGCGTGCTGCTCAGCTTGGTCGTCATCTGGCTGCTGCGGGCGCTGCGTGTGGTCGTCGAGGACCCGGAGATCATCGAGTCACAACTCGGCCTGCCGGTCTATGCAACCGTGCCGCACAGCAAGACCGAACTCGATCTGCACCGCAAAGCGCAATCCGGCGTTGGCGAACTGCTGGCCGTTTCTTTTCCGGAAGACGATGCGGTCGAGAGTCTGCGCGGCCTGCGCACGACCCTGCACTTTGCACTGCTTGACGCACAGCGCAATTCGCTATTGATCACCGGTTCGAGCCCTGGCCTGGGCAAGAGCTTCATTTCCAAGAACCTTGGCGTCGTCTTGGCACAGGTCGGCAAGCGGGTGGTGATCGTTGATGCCGACCTGCGCCGTGGCCATATCCACAAGGAGTTCGGCAGGGAGCGTGCGCTGGGCGTTTCCGAGTACGTCGCCGGGCAGGTGCCGCTGGAGGCGATTCTGAAGACGACTTCGGTCGCCAATCTGTGCGTGGTCTCGACCGGCCAGATCCCGCCCAACCCTTCCGAATTGCTGATGCACGAGCGCTTTACCACGCTGCTCGCGGAACTCGGCGAACGCTTCGACACGGTGATCGTCGATGCGCCGCCGGTGCTGGCGGTTTCCGATGCGGCGATCATTGGTCGTCATGCCGGCGCCACGCTGATGGTTGCCCGTTCGGGAAAGCACCCGATTCGCGAACTCGAGCAGGCGGTCAAGCGCCTCAATCAGTCCGGTGTCGAGGTCAAGGGCTTCATCTTCAATGACCTCAATGTCAGCCGCCAGCGTTATCGCTACGGTTACAAGGGCTACGTGTACCGCTATTCGTACAAGGGTTAGGAATTGCTGCCGGAGTTGTTGGCAGTGGCGCTTGGCGCGCGGCGACGCCGCGCCTCGTAGAGGCAGACGCCGGTGGCGACCGAGACGTTGAGACTGGCGACCGAGCCAAGCATCGGGATGTTCACCAGTTGGTCACAGGTCTCGCGCGTCAGGCGGCGCAGACCGTCGCCTTCGGCGCCGAGTACCCAGGCGCAGGCCGTTGGCCACTGGGCAGTGTAGAGATCGTCCTCGGCGTCGGCGTCGGTGCCGACGATCCAGATTTCCCTTTCCTTCAGTTCGCGCAGGGTGCGTGCGAGATTGGTCACCGTGACGTACGGGACCGTCTCGGCCGCACCACTGGCGACCTTCACGGCCGCCTGCGTCAAGCCAACGGCACGATCCTTGGGCGCGACGACCGCGTGCGCGCCGACGGCATCGGCCACCCGCAGGCAGGCGCCGAGGTTGTGCGGGTCCTGAATGCCGTCGAGGATCAGCAGGAAGGCCGGTTCGTCGAGGGTGTCGAGAACGTCCTCCAGCGTCACGTGCCGCGGCGTCGCGTCGACCGTGGCGATCACGCCCTGGTGCCGGGCACCGGGCGCCATCGCCTGCAGGCGCGCGCTGTCCACCGGCAGGACGCGGACGGTGGCAAACTCGGCGTGCCGAACCAGGTCACGCAGACGAGCGTCGTGGCGAGCGGCGTCGACGTAGATTTCACGTATTGCGCCTGGGTCGTGGCGCAGTTTGGCGAGCGTCGAGTGGAAGCCGAAAATCAGGCGTGAATTCTGGGACATGATGGGCAGGGCCGGTAGACAGAGGCCGCGATTCTAACAGCTTGCCGCCGCTCTGTCGGTCGGCTGGTCGCGGCTCGCTGGCTGGCCTGCTGGGCTACCGCTGGCTGGCGATCGCTTCCAGGGTTCGCGAGCGCCAGTCGAGGACCGCCGTGCGCGTCGTCATCTGCTCGCCGAGACGAGGGAATTCGCGGCGAATGACGTCGGCGGCGAAGCTCGACAAGAAGCTCGACTTGAGCTCGGCACGCGCGCGGTCTACTCCGATCTCCTCGTACGGCACCGACGCCAGGAGCAGAAAACCATCATCCGGGATGCGCCCGGCGCGCATGTTGGCTTCGATGATCCCAGCTGCCTTGCGGATCGGGACGTCGAGATTGGGGCTGTAGGGGCCGATGATCAGAGCGACGTTGGGGGTATGCAGGAAGTCGAAGCCGCGGCCCAGGCAGATCGTCCACTCGCGGTGCTCGATGTCCAGCAGGCGCTCGCGACTGCGAATCTGCGAGCGTACGCTCTCGATATGTTCGAGATTTCCATGCAGCAGCGGCAGCAGATCGGCACGCATCTGTGCCGGCATGTCGGGCAACAGGGTGGCGAGGCGTTGCTCGAGGCTTGCGCGGTCGGCGGCGGTCAAATTCGCCAGGTGTAGCTGCTCGCCAGCCGTGCCGTGGATGACCAGGGCGTCCTCGTCGGTTTCGAACCCGCAAACCAGCGGATAGACGGTCGCGTGATCGGCGCCGAAAATGTGCTCGACCTGGCGGCGAATCTGGGTGGTGTGGGCGATCGCCGCTGCCGTGTCGTAGTCGAAGCCGGCACAACCGCGCCGTGGTTCGCCCTGCGAGTAGTGGTAGGTGACCAGGAAAAGCACATGCCGTCCGGCGTTGACCACGCGCTGCACATGGTGCGCAAGCACTTCGCCGAGGTGCGGCCAGCCGAGGTCGAAAATGCCGCCGAGGTTGCGAAAGGGCATCAGCAGGCCGACCGGGGTGTTGGTTGCCACCGGGATGTTGATGCGCCCGTCCATGCACTTGAGGACAGCGATCGCCGTCGGGTGTTCGGCCTGATAGCGTTGGCGTGCCAGCCAGGCTTCCGGGCTGCGGTACATCGCCGCATGCCGCTCGGCCAGGCCGAACAGCCAGTCGATGCGCTCGGCGATCGGCTTTCCGTGAATGTCCATGACCACTGCTGTCTCGTGACGACACGGCCGCGCGTCGACCGAACGTTTCAGCGAACGGGAAATCGCTGCACCAGCGGAAGTATGGTCGGCGTTGGCGTTCAGGTCAAACCCTGGGCCAAGCGCCCGCAGGGAGCACTCGACAGGCGCCTGGCGCTAGCCGGTACACCCTGCGGCGTGCTGCGGCACTCAGAGGATCATGCCGGCGCCGATGGTGTTGTTCGACGACTCGTCGATGACGATGAATGCGCCGGTGCCGCGGCTCTCCGCGTAGGGGTCGGCGAAAATCGGCTGCGCCAGTTTGAAGCGCACGCGGGCAATGTCGTTCATCACCAGCCGGTCGCTTGCCTGCCGTTCCATGGTGTTGATGTCGATGCGGTAGTCGATGCCAGCGAGCATCGCCTTGCTGTCGCGCGTGGTATGGCGAATGAGGTACTTGCGGCGCGGGTCGAGCGGCGCCTCGGCCAGCCAGCAGAGCATGGCGTCGATCTCCTTGCCGAGCTTCGGCAGTTCGCCACTCTTGACGATCATGTCGCCGCGCGAGATGTCGATCTCGTCTTCGAGAAGGAGGGTCACCGATTGCTCGGCGACGGCGGACGGCAGCGACTCGGCGAGCACCTGGATGTCCTTGACGCGCGTTTCCCGCCCCGAGGGCAGCACCGTCACCGCGTCGCCGATGGTCAGTTCGCCGGACTCGACGCGGCCCATGAAGCCGCGATAATCGTGCAGCTCCGGGTTGGCGGAATCCTGTGGACGGCAGACGTATTGCACCGGGAAGCGGAACTTCTCGGCGTGCGCGGAGTGTACCGGCGGCACCGTTTCGAGGACTTCGATCAGGCTCGGCCCCGCGTACCAGTCCAGCCGCTCGCCGCGCTCGACAATCATGTCGCCGTGCAGCGCCGACATCGGCATGAAGCGGATGTTTTCGATCCCCAGCTTGCCGGCGAAGGCCAGGTAGTCGGCCTTGATGCGTGCGAAGACCTCCGGCGAGTAGTCGACCAGGTCCATCTTGTTCACGGCCACGACGACATGCGGGATGCCGAGCAGGTGCGCAATATAGGAGTGGCGGCGGGTCTGCGCGAGCACCCCTTTGCGGGCATCGATGAGGATGATCGCCAGGTCGGCCGTCGACGCGGCGGTGACCATGTTGCGCGTGTACTGCTCGTGCCCCGGCGCGTCGGCGATGATGTACTTGCGGGTGCCGGTGGTGAAGTAGCGATAAGCGACGTCGATGGTGATTCCCTGTTCGCGCTCGGCCTGCAGGCCGTCGGTGAGCAGCGACAGGTCAACGACGTCGAGCCCGCGCTTTTCGGAGCTGCGCTGCATGGCGTGCAGGGTGTCGGCGAGAATCGTCTTGCTGTCGAAGAGCAGGCGACCGATCAGCGTGCTCTTGCCGTCGTCGACGCTGCCGCAGGTCAGAAAGCGCAGCAGGCCATTGTCGGGGATATCTTCCAGGGGGAGTGCTTGCATGGGTTCAATGGGATCGATTGCGGACATCAGAAATAGCCTTCCTTCTTGCGTTGCTCCATCGACGCGTCCGAGGTCTGGTCGTCGAGGCGGGTGGCGCCACGTTCGGTGATCGTCGTGATTGCCGTTTCGGCGATGATTTTCGCGACGCTGTCGGCGTCCGACTCGACCGGTGCGGTGCAGGTGATATCGCCGACGGTGCGAAAGCGAACCCTCACTTCCTCGACCAGGTCGCCGGGCTTGACCGGCGTCACCGCGGTGACCGGCAGCAGGCCGCCGCTGCGGCGAACGACCGGGCGGTGGTGCGCGAAGTAGATCGACGGCAGGGCCAGTTGCTCGCGCTCGATGTACTGCCATACGTCGATTTCGGTCCAGTTCGAGATCGGGAACACGCGGATGTTTTCGCCCTTGAAGCTGCGTGCGTTATAGAGATCCCAGAGTTCGGGGCGCTGGTTCTTGGGGTCCCACTGGCCGAATTCGTCGCGGAAGGAAAAGATGCGCTCCTTGGCGCGTGCCTTTTCTTCATCGCGGCGGGCACCACCGATGCAGGCATCGAAAGCGAATTCCTCGATCGCTTCGAGCAGGGTTATCGACTGGTGTTTGTTGCGCGGTTCGTCGGCCGACTTGAGCACCACCGTGCCGCGCGCCATCGAGTCCTCGAGCGAGCGGACGATCAGTCGCTCGCCGAGTTCGGCGGCGCGCTGGTCGCGGAAGTCGATGACTTCCTGGTAATTGTGGCCGGTATCGATATGCATCAAGGGGAACGGGAAACGTCCCGGGCGGAAGGCTTTTTCGGCGATGCGCAGCATGCAGATCGAGTCCTTGCCGCCGGAGAAGAGCAGCACCGGGTTGCTGCACTGGCCGGCGACCTCGCGCATGATGTGGATGGCCTCGGACTCCAGCCAGTCGAGATGGGAAAGGGTGACACGGGAAAGTGCGGCGTTGCTCATGATTGACCTGTGTGATTCATCGAGTGTTTGTTTGTCCGTCCGGGTTTCAGGCGCGTTTGAGGTGCAAGCCACATTCCTTCGATTCCGGATTCTCCCACCACCAGCGGCCTGCACGTACATCTTCTCCCGGTGAGATCGCCCGCGTGCAGGGCGCACAGCCGATGCTCGGGTAGAACTGGTCGTGCAGGGCGTTGTAGGGCACCTGGTGCTGCTTGAGGTAGGCCCAGACTTCGCGTTCGCTCCAGGCAGCAAGCGGGTTGAATTTCTCGAGGCCACCGCTGGCGGCGTCGAAACTGCGCAGCGGCAGGTCCTCACGTGTCGCGGACTGCTGCGCGCGCATGCCGGTGATCCAGGCCTTGCGGCCGGTCAGCGCGCGTTGCAGGGGTTCGACCTTGCGGAAATGGCAGCAACCCTTGCGCAGTTCGACCGATTCGTAAAACGCGTTGATGCCGTGCTCACGGGTCCAGGCCTCGGCCAGATCGTGGCGCGGATAGTACAGGTGCAGCGCCAGGCCGTAGTGGCTCTTGACCTTGGCGATCAGCGCGTAGGTCTCGGCCGGCAGACGACCGGTGTCGAGCGAGAAGATCTCGATGTCGAGCCGGTCGGTGACGATCAGATCGGTGAGCACCATGTCCTCGGCACCGAGACTGCTGGCCAGCGCGGCAGGCGAGAAGTCGTCGGCAATTTCGCGCAGCAGGCGGCGTGCGTCGGCGACCTTGCTGGCCAGCGCGTCGAGCAGAACCGGGTCGTCGAGTGTGCCGAGGTGCTTCATGCGGCCTCCTGGCCATCGGCCGCGCGCCGGCGGAACAGTGGTTGCGGCTGGTCGACCGCCGCCTGGTAGGTGTCGCTGAACACCGCCAGGCCAGCGAGCGCCTTGTCGATGTCCTTGTCGGCACGCAGCGCGTAGGCGTCGATGCCGCAGCGGCGCATGTAGAACAGCTGGTCCTGCTGCACGTCGCCGAGGGCACGAATCTCGCCGCGGTAGGCGTAGCGCTCGCGCAGCAGGCGGGCGCTGGAGTAGCTGCGGCCGTCGGTGAACTTCGGGAAATTGACGCCAACGACCGGCAGACGTTCGAGGTCGTCAGCCAACGCTTCCGGACCCTCGCCGGCGTCCAGCCAGACGCCAAGGACCAGGCCTGCGGCAAGGATCTCATCCCGGTGCGCCAGCCAGACGGCCAGTGGCAGCAGCGTCGGCTCGGCAGGCAGGGCGACCGCTTCCGGAGACTCGCCGTCGGCCAGCGTCAGCACCTGCCAGTGGTCTTCGACGATCTGCGTGTTCTTGATGATCCTAGGCATTGACGATTTCCTTTGCGTTGCTGGCCTTGCCGGCGACCTTGGCCGTCCGGCGACGGTCGCGGCCGGCGTAGGCGCGCGCCTTGAAGGGCTCGACACCGACGCGCTGCCAGGTGTCGATGAAGCGCTCGCTGGGGGTCCGCTGTTCGAGATAGACGGCGATCAGTGCTTCAATGACCTCCGGCACCTCCTGGGCGTAGAAGGACGGGCCGATGACCTTGCCGATGATCGCGTTGTTGCCCTGCTGACCGCCGACGGTGATCTGGTACCACTCCTCGTCGTTCTTGTCGACGCCGAGAATGCCGATGTTGGCGACGTGATGGTGGCCGCAGGAGTTCATGCAGCCCGAGATGTTGAGCGAGAT
>LBIU01000091.1 GCA_000987445.1 Candidatus Accumulibacter adiacens
TGCGGCGTGACTTTCAGCGCCAGGTTGGCTTTCCGGAAGGAGACGCTGGTCGCCCCTGAACTGGTCGCCTGCTGATAAGGAATTTCGACGCCCTGCTCGATGATCGCCTCGACCTGATTGGCGGTCATCACGCGCGGGCTGGAGATCACCTTGCCACGCCCATCGGCTTCGAGCGCCGAAATCTCGGCGGTGAGGAACTGCGTCAGGGCGTTGTTGAAGAGCAGGAAATTAAGCGTACCGGCAGCGCCGGTTCTCGGCGTGGCTGGCAGGTTGACCTGCGATCCACCCATGTCGAGATTACCGCTGATGGTGCCACTGTCGCCGCCGATCCTGACTGCGCCATCGGGGAAAGTCTGCCGCCAGCCGAGGCGCACGCCGAGGTTCTTCGCGAAGCTGTCGCCGGCTTCGACGATGCGCGCTTCGATCATTACCTGCCGGGCAGCAACGTCGACCTTGGCGATCATCGCCCGCACTTCCTCGAGCCGGCTGGGGGTGTCCTTGACGAAGAGGATGTTCGAGCGCTCCTCGACGACGGCGCTGCCACGGTTGGAAAGGACCTTCTGCTTGGGGTCGATAAGCAGTTTCTGAACCGCGTCGGCCTTGATGTAGTTCATCTGGAAGCTCTCGGCCACCAGGGGCTCGAGATCGCCAATCTGAATTCGCGATTCGAAGTCGAGCTTTTCCTTGGTGGCGATCTCCTCGCGCGGCGCAATCAGAATGACGTTGCCGTTCTTGCGCATGTCGAGACCCTTCTGCTGCATGATGATGTCCAGGGCCTGATCCCAGGGAACGTCCTTGAGAATCAGGGTGATCGAACCCCCGACGGAATCGCTGACCACCATGTTCATGCCGGTGAACTCACCGATCACCTGCAGCAGGCGTCGCACATCGACGTTCTGGAAGTTGAGCGACAGTTTCTCGCCCTGATAGCCGCCGCGGCTCCCCTGTACCAGCTTGTTCGGGTTCTCGATGATTGGTTTGACTTCAATGACGAACTGGGTGTCGCTCTGGTAGGCGTTATGCTCCCAGAGGCCGTGCGGGGTGATCGTCATGCGCGCGTTCGGACCTTTCTGAACGGTGTTCACCTTCAGGACCGGGGTTGCGAAATCCGTCACATCGAGCCGTTTCTGCAGCGCGCCCGGAACACTCACATTGGCGAAATCGACCACCAGATCGGCCCCTTGCTGACGGATGTCGATGCCGGCGTTG
The DNA here is from genome assembly GCA_000987445.1 of Candidatus Accumulibacter adiacens. Lineage (GTDB taxonomy): Bacteria > Pseudomonadota > Gammaproteobacteria > Burkholderiales > Rhodocyclaceae > Accumulibacter > Accumulibacter adiacens. The sequence goes on from LBIU01000091.1 coordinate 1,210, forward strand.
GCATCGCTCAGATCGACCGTAATCCGCCCCTCACCGTCCTTGCCGCGCCGGAAGACGATGTCGCGAACGGTGTTCACGCTGACCGACGGTATCGCCTTGGCGAAATGCTCGACAGCGGTGGTCGCACCCACAGCCGTCGCGCTCGGCACCAAGGCGAGCAGCAGGCTGTTGCCCTCGATGGTCGCCTCGTAGGTCATCGGCTTGTGCAGGTTCAGCACCAGACGCGTGCGGTCCTCGGCCTGGACGATATTGGCGCTCTTCAGCTCACCCTCGTTATACGCCTGACTCGACTTCCCCAAGCCGTTGACCGTATTGGCGAAATCGAAGGCGATGCGGGCGGGCTTGGCAACGCTGAAGGCTGGCGGCAATGCGGATAGGGGCTCCTTGAAAGTGAGCTTGACGTTGAGCACCGAGCCTTGCTGAATGACATTCATCGACTCGATCGAGTTCGACCGAGCATCCTGCGCGTGGACCGTCCCGAAGGCCAGTAGAAAGGCTCCCACCAGCCCGAGCAGGCCTTGTTTGATGATCTGCTTCATTTACTTTGCTCCCTTTTCCTGCAACAGCAGGGTGCTCGTCCTCTCCACCCAGTCACCGGCGGAATCCTGAACAAGCTCTCGCAACGTCACCTCTGATTCGGAAACATCGACCACGACGCCAAAGTTCTGCCCCATGTAATTGCCGATCTTGACCTGGTACAAGGCACTCTCCACCTGAATGATGGCATACGACAGTTTCGCCCTGGTAATCACGCCAACGTACTTCAGCGATTCCAGGGGGTAAAGCTCCAGGGGTTCCTTGGGTCGGTCGAGGTCAGGCTTGAAGCCACCCCCGCCTTTTTTTGCATCCAACCCCAGCTTGGCGGGCTTGAACGGGTCGATCAGGTCGCTCACATCGTAGGGCACGGGCTCATAGGGTTCGACCACCGGTAGCGGCGGAATCTTGCCTTTGGCGTCCTGCCCCACCGTGCTCATCCATTCCCGGACGTCCTCATGATCACCGCTGGAACAGGCGACCAGAAAGACGCAGGCCAGAAAAACCAGAAGTTTGCTCATCTCCGGCGACCCTTCTTCGCGGCCTCGGCAGCCCGTTTCTTGGCCGCCAACTCTTCCGCATCGAGATAGCGGAAGGTCTTGGCGACGGCATCCAGCACCAGGCTTCCATCCTTGCGCTGCGGGTTATCGACAATCGAGATGTTGTTCAAGGTGACGATTCTGGACAGCTTGCCGATATCGCCGGCAAAGGCGCCGAAGTCATGGTAGGTGCCCGTCAGGCGCACATTCACCGGCAGCTCGGCATAGAAATCCTGCACATGCTCGCTGCCCGGTTTGAAGAGATCGAACTGCAGGCCGCGGCCCATCCCCGCCTGGTTGACTTCGACCAGCAGCGCTTCGACTTCCGACTTGTTGGGCAGCTGTTTCAAGAGCGTCCCGAATGAGCGGTCAATTTCATCCAGCTGCTGAACGTACAGGTCGAGGTTGACAGCCTGTTTCTTCTTGGCCACGAACTGATCCTTCAGCCGCAGCTCTTCCTGCTCCTTGCTCGCCAGCTCGTCCAACTGGTCGGCCCAGACGAACCACCACCCGGCCAGCAAAAGCAAAAGGAACAAACCGATCAGGACGGTGACTCGCGGCGCAACAGGCCAGGCACCCGGATCCTGGGGGTCGAGATTCTCGAAATCCCGGAGCATCTCGCGGAAATCGATCGACGGAAGCTTGGGCGTCTTCATTTCTGCCCCTTTTGGCCCACGGCCGCCCTCTTCACGGAGGCGTTCATGCTGAATTCGTTGAGGCGACGCTTGTCAACCTGCACCGCCTTGATCTCGATCAAACGCGGTCTCTCAAGCCACGGCGACGCTTCGATGTTGCGCATCAGGGTCGAGACGCGGGCGCTGGACTGCGCATAGCCAATGAGATGGATGTTCTGCCCGACCTGCTTCAGCGAACGGATATACACCCCCTCAGGCATCTGCTTGGCGAGCTCGCTGAGCAAGCGCACCGCTTCGGAACGGTCGCGCTGCAAGGATTCGATGATTTGCTTACGCGCCATCAGGGCGTCACTCTGCGCCTTGAGCCGCTTGATTTGATCAATTTGCTTGTTGAGTACGGCGATTTCCTTCTCGAGGAAATCGTTCTTGGCATCCTGGGTGGCAATATAGCCGCCGATCACCGAGTACACGAGGAAGACGATCAGCCCGGAAAGAACCGTAATCAAACCGAACAAGGCATAGAACTGCTGTCGCCGCGCGCGGCGCTTCTCTTCCCGGTGCGGCAGGAGGTTGATGCGTATCATTCGTCGAACCTCCGCAGCGCAAGACCGCAGGCAATCATCAGCGACGAGGCATCGGTCAACAGATTCTTGGCGCGCACGCGCTCGGAAAGCAACATGTTGGCAAACGGATTGGCAATGATGGTGTTGATCTGCGTGCGCGAAGCCACGACTTCGTCGGCTCCGGCAATGACCGCACAGCCGCCGGCCAGGACGATGTGGTTGATCTGATTGAACTGGGTCGAGGTGAAGAAGAACTGCAGGGCACGCGACAGTTCCAGCGCCAAGGACTCAAGAAATGGCCGCAAGAGCTCGGCTTCGTAATTTTCCGGCAAAGTGTTGCGGCGCTTTTCCGCTTCTGCCTCCTCGAAACTCATTCCGAAAAGGCGGGCGATATCCTGCGTCAGCTGATTGCCGCCAAACGCCTGCTCGCGAACGTAAAGCTGTTGCCCATTGCGCAGAACGGTCAGGTTCATCACATTGGCACCGACGTCGACCAGGGCGATGATCGGGCTCGGGCCGCCCCCAGCAAGCTGGTTCTTTTCGATCAGTTCGAAGGCCGCCAGCACCGCATAGGACTCGACATCGAGGATCACCGGCTTGAGGCCTGCCGCCTCGGCAACAGCAACACGGTCCTCGACCTTTTCCTTACGCGACGCAGCGATCAGCACTTCGATCTCGTCGGGAGACGAGGGCACCGGCCCGACCACCTGAAAATCCAGATTGACCTCGTCGAGCGCAAAGGGAATGTACTGGTTGGCCTCGGATTCCACCAGCACTTCCAACTCCTCTTCCCTTTGTCCGGCGGCAACGATGATCTTCTTGGTGATCACATGCGACGCCGGCAGGGCAATGGCCACCTGGCGGGTAACGGTCGCCAGCCTCTTCCACGCCCGCCGGACCGACTCCGCTGCGGCTTCCAGATTGACGATGTTGCCATCCGAAACGACATCCCTGGGCAAGATCTCAATCGCGTAACGCTCGACGCGGTAACCGCCTTTCGCGTCGCTTGCCAGCTCCACCATCTTGACCGACGATGAACTGATATCGAGACCGATCAGGGAGCGCGCCTTAGGATTAAAGATCGAAAGATCAAGCTGCAAATCGCCACCCCCGGCCAAAAAACCCTTCAATAATTTGTAGTTAGCGTACTTATAGATATTCTACTTTAGATGCTAGCAACAAGCTCCCAGCCTGTAAAGCGATTTCTCCAGCACGGCCGCGGATTTCTTGTTCTAGACTAAAAGTGTAGCGTAAACCACTAAAATCATTGATTTTGCATGGTCAGCTTTCGCCAAGAGATCGGCCTGGAAAAGAACCCCGCCGACGCCGGCGCACTATGGTTATAGCATAATTCTCGTATCCCTCGGCGGGCCGCTCGACCCGGGAAGGACGACGGCCACGGTCACAGCCGCGCTGATCTTCGCGCCTTTTCATGGCCGCACCAATATAATAGCGGGCTCTGCCTTTCTTTCCGGACGCCGTGTTGCCTACTGCCCTTCGCTGGATCCTGTACCCGATCGTCTTTGTTGTCGGCCTGGCCGCGATAGCCCTTGCCATGGTGGCTGTGGTTCTTAGCCTGGCCTACCCGAACCTGCCATCGCTGGAGATTCTTACCGACTACCGGCCCAAGGTGCCGCTGCGGGTTTACACCGCGGACGGCTATCTGATCGGCGAATTCGGTGAGGAGCGTCGTGCCGTGGTCAGCATCGACGAGGTCCCGGCAATCATGAAACAGGCCATCCTGGCTGCCGAGGACGAGCGCTTCTATCAGCACAGCGGCGTGGACACCCTGGGTATCCTGCGCGCCGTACAGGCCAATCTGGTGAGCGGCGGCAAGCGCCAGGGCGCATCGACAATCACCCAGCAAGTGGCCAAGAACTTCTTTCTTTCCTCCGAGAAAACCTACACCCGCAAGCTCTACGAAGCGTTGCTGTCGTTCAAGATCGAACACAACCTCAGCAAGGATCAGATTCTCGAACTCTACATCAACCAGATATTTCTCGGCCAACGCGCCTACGGCTTCGCCGCCGCGGCGCAGACCTATTTCGGCAAGCCGCTGACCGACCTGACGGTCGCCGAAGTGGCGATGCTTGCCGGCTTGCCGAAAGCGCCCTCTTCCGACAACCCGGTGGCCAGGCCGAAGCGCGCTCGTATCCGCCAGCAGTACGTTCTCAGGCGCATGAACGAACTGGGGTTCATCACTGACGAGCAGCACGAGGAAGCCCTGGCGCAAGCCCTGGTCATCAAGCGCGACGTCAGCGAAACACCGATTCACGCCCAGTACGTCACCGAAATGGCACGCCAGATTGCCGCCGAACGCTTTCCCGAGGATGTCTACACACGCGGCCTGCGCGTCTACACGACGATTCTCAAAGCCGATCAGGAGGCCGCCTACGACAGCGTTCGACGCGGCGTCCTCGACTACGACCGCCGCCACGGTTATCGCGGCGCCGAGGCCTACGTGGACATCAGCCGCATCACATCGGAACAGGACGAGGCGCTCGAGGAACTGCTGCAGGATTTCACGGACGCCGAAGACATGCGCCCGGCGATCATCCTGCAAGCGAACAGCAAGGCCATTCGAGCCTACCGGCGCGGCGGCGAGATCGTCACTCTCAACGGCGACGGACTGAAGTTTGCAGCGCGCATGATCGACGACAAGGCGCCGGCCAACAAGCGCCTCCGCCCGGGTGCCATCATTCGCGTTCAGGCCGACGACAAAGACAACTGGCGTATCGTTCAGATGCCCGAGGTGGAAGCCGCTTTCCTGGCCGCAGATCCGCGCGACGGCGCCATACGCGCCCTGGTTGGCGGCTTTGATTTCAACCGCAGCAAGTTCAATCACACCACCCAGGCCTGGCGGCAGCCGGGTTCGAGTTTCAAGCCATTCATCTATTCGGCGGCGCTGGAAAGGGGCTTCACCCCGGCCTCGGTGGTCAGCGACGAACCGATCAGTTTCCCGGCGACGGTCACCGGCAGCCAGGCCTGGGAGCCGAAAAACTACGACGGCAAGTACGAAGGGCCAATGCGCATTCGTCGAGCGCTGGCGCGCTCGAAGAACATGGTCTCGATCCGTCTCCTGCAGGCCAGCGGCGTACGCTATGTGCAGGACTACGTGACCCGTTTCGGCTTTGACGCCGACAAGCACCCGCCTTACCTGACCATGGCCCTCGGTGCCGGCTCGGCCACTCCCTGGCAGATGGTTGCCGGCTATGCCGTGTTCGCCAACGGCGGCTACCACATCCGGCCCTATATCGTCAGCCAAATCCTGGACGACAAGAATCAGTTGCTGGCGCAGGCCGCGCCAACGACAGCGGGCGACGAACGCCTGCGCGCAATCGACCCGCGCAATGCTTTCCTGATGGACAGCCTGTTGCGCGACGTGACCATCTACGGAACCGGTGCGCGCGCTTCGGCGGCCCTCAAACGCCGCGATCTCGCCGGCAAGACGGGAACGACCAACGATCAGGTAGACGCCTGGTTCTGCGGCTACCAACAAACCGTGGTCGCCTGCTCGTGGATCGGTTTTGACCAGCCGAAGAATCTTGGCCGGCGAGAAACCGGCGGCTCGGCAGCGCTACCGATCTGGATCGGCTTCATGGCCAAGGCGCTGAAAAACGTCCCCGAGACCGTTATGCCAACTCCCGAGGGAATCGTCTCGGTGGCCATTCCCGATCGTGGCCGCGGGCCAGCCCTGGAGCTGTTCTACAGGGAAAACGCCCCGGCCGCCATAGAGCCCGTCTGGCCAGTCGACGACAGCAGCGAAGCCGTGGACTGAGTTCCTTTGACCGCCAGCAAACCAGCCAAACCAGCCAAACCCGTCAGTTCGTCGCTACGAATCTATTTTCGGCTGCTCGGCTATCTGCGACCGTTTCTCGGCATGTTCGCGATCAGTCTGCTGGGCTACATGATCTTCGCCTCATCGCAGCCGATGATGGCCGGCATTCTGAAGTATTTCGTCGACGAACTGAGCGAACCCGGCAGCCTCGCACGGCAGACGAACGCGCTGCCCGGTGATGTCGACCTGATCTACGGCGTACCGCTGCTGCTGGTGATCGTCATCACCTGGCAGGGTATCGGTTCCTTCCTCGGCAACTACTACCTGGCGAGGGTTTCGCTGGGCCTGATCCACGATCTCAGACGGGCCCTTTTCGACAGCCTGCTACGCCTGCCGAACGGCTATTTCGACCAGCAGAACACCGGCCACCTGATCTCGCGAATCACCTACGACGTGACCATGGTCACCGGTGCCGCGACGGACGCCATCAAGGTCGTCATTCGTGAAGGACTGACGGTCATCTTCCTGTTCGGCTACCTGCTGTGGATGAACTGGCGATTGACGCTGGTAATGGTCGCCATCCTGCCGATCATCGGCGTCATGGTCACCCGTGCCAGCCGGAAATTTCGCCGGCAGAGCCTCAAGATACAGGCAACCATGGGCGATCTGACGCACGTCGCCTCGGAAACCATCCAGGGCTACCGGGTGGTACGCAGTTTCGGCGGCGAGAATTACGAGTCGACGCGCTTCCGGGCAGCGAGCGAGGACAACAGGGCCAAGCAGTTGCGCATGGTCAGAACGACCGCCACCTACACCCCGGCGCTGCAGTTGGTCACCTTTTCCGCGATGGCGGTGCTGCTGGCTCTGGTCCTGGCGCTGCGCGGCGACGCCTCGGCAGGCGACCTGGTGGCCTACATCACCGCCGCCGGGATGTTGCCGAAGCCGATTCGCCAACTGTCCGAAGTCAGCTCGACGATTCAGAAAGGGCTGGCCGGCGCCGAAAGCATTTTTGCCCAGATCGACGAAGAGCCGGAACCCGATCGGGGGAGTATCGAAAAAGAGCGCGTCAGTGGGCGGCTGGAGGTCAAAGACCTGTCCTTCGCCTATCCGGGCAGCAGCGCGCGCGTTCTTGACCAGATCAGCTTCGTGGTCGAACCGGGACAGATGGTCGCTCTCGTCGGGCGCTCGGGTAGCGGCAAGTCGACGCTGGCCAATCTCATCCCCCGCTTCTACCATCACGATACGGGCCAGATTCTCATCGATGGAATCGACGTCGAGGACTTCACCCTGCGCAACCTGCGCCAGCATCTCGCGCTGGTCACCCAGCAGGTGGTGCTGTTCAACGACAGCATCGCCAGCAACATCGCCTACGGCGACCTTTCCGACGCCCCACGCGAAGCCATCGAACAAGCGGCCGAAGCCGCCTTTGCGCGCGAATTCATCGACCGCCTGCCCGACGGCTTCGAGACCATGGTCGGCGAGAATGGCGTCATGCTTTCGGGCGGCCAACGGCAGCGACTGGCGATTGCCCGGGCGCTACTCAAGGATGCACCGATCCTGATTCTCGACGAGGCGACCTCGGCGTTGGACAGCGAATCGGAACGTCATATCCAGAGCGCTCTCGATCAGGTGATGACCGGCCGGACGACGCTGGTCATCGCGCACCGCCTGTCGACCATCGAAAAAGCCGACCTGATTCTGGTCATGGACCAGGGACGCATCGTCGAATGCGGCAAGCACGCCGAGTTGCTGGCCAACGACGGCCCCTATGCGCGCCTGCACGCGATGCAGTTCAGCGAGCCGGCGGAAAGCACGGACAGCACGAGCACGCCCAGCGCGGGCTGAACGGCCGCTGCGAGCGACCGTCCGCGCGCCGGCGAAGGGCGTTTCGTGAATCGCAGACGCGACCTGCACGGCCAGCGGACCATCACGCGGGCAGCTGTTCGTCGAGCCAGCGCTGCAGCGCACAGCCTGCCGGCCAGTTGCGCAACAGCCGCGCGCGGTCGCGCCGCCAGGCGCGCGCATGCACGAACGCCGAGCGATGCTGCACGACGCCATCGAGGTCGATGAGCAGCACCTGCTCGCCGTCCCAGAGCAGATTGGTGGCCTTGAGATCGCCATGGCTGATCTGCTGCCGGCACAGGGCTGCGAACAGTTCACGGATGGCCTTCGCCTCCTTCGCCGGCGGCGCGCAATCGGCCGCCAGATGGCTGAGCAGATTCGGCCCGGGGCAGTACTCGCTGATCAGCCAGGCACGCCGACGCAGCGGTCCCCAGCGTTCCTCGATCAGCGCCAGCGGCCTTGGCGTCGGGATGCCGAAGAACAACAGGCGGTGCGCCTCACGCCACGAATGCCAGGCGCGGCTCGGACGCCACAGACGACCGAGGGCGTGCCGCAGGCTCTTGAGGTTGTAGCGTTTGATCAGCAGGGTTCGCGCCTTCACCACGATGCGCGCCACCGTCGTCGTGCCGCCGTCCTTGAAGACCTCGCCGCTGCCGATGGCGCCATCTGGCGCCGCCAGCAGGGACGCAAGACTTGCGGCTTCGTCGCGGCGCACGGCACAAAAGCGCCAAGCCGTCTGCTCGACCGCGAAGAGCGTGCACTCACGCACCGTCTTGGCCAGAAGATCGCCCAGGCGCCAGGCTCTGACACGCTCGATATTGCGCTGCAAGACCGCCTGCTCAGGCAGCAGCGCCTGCTCGGCGGTATAGGCCGGCAGCAAGGCGGGTAGCTGCCCATCCCAGGCCGGCGGCAACTGTGCCAGCAGGACCGCCAGGTTGGCGCCCGCGTCGGCCGGCGACAAGGGCTGTCCACGGCTGATCACGCGCACCGCATCGCCATCGACGACCAACAGCCGGCCGTCGTGACGCAGAAAATTACCGAGATGCAGGTCGTCCTGCACCAGACCGGCGGCGTGCAGACGTCCGAGCATGCCCAGCGCTGGCGCCAGGACCGCCAGCGCTTCGCCGTCCCCAACGGCTCGCCCCGAAAGCCTTGCCCAGGCTTCGGCAAGGCTCTCGGCCGCTTCGAGAAAAACAGTCAGCAGGGCGTAACCGCCACCGGCCATGGCCATCGCGACCAGCAGCTCGGGGGTCGGCACACCCGCCTGAGACAGTGCTTCGAGCCCTCCGCGCTCATGCCGCCAGTGCTTTTCGCAACGCCGCCCGACGAAGAGCTTGGCGAGCACCCGCCGGCCGTCGAGTTCTGCCTCGCCAACCAGGCGCTTGCCGGGCAGGACGCGCAACAGCCTGCGCATGCGCAGCTGACGACCATCGGCCAGGGCAACGCAAAAGGGAAGTGACGGCTGACGACCGGCGGCGCGCAGCGCTCTCGCGTCACTCAGGGCGGGCACGCTCATGACCACTCCGATCCCCCGTGGTAGCGCCCACAGCGCCCGCAGCCTCTACTCTCGGCCATCGAAGAAGTGGACGATCCTGGCGATTCGCTGCCGATCGCCAGCGCCGAGCCGCACCCGGCCTGTGTAATCGAGATAGAACCGCAAACGCTGACTCCGCGAGAGCTTCTTGCTGGCCACTTTGTCGAGACAGGCAAGGTCCTTGACGATCCGGTACTCGAGAACCGCGCCACGATAGGTGTTGCCACTCGGGCAATCGATCAGGTAGACCGTCGGCGACGGACCGCTATCGACCAGGAGGTTGCGCCACTTCAGATCGTTGTGCGCGAAACGAGCCTCGTGCAGGGTCCGGGTCAGGCAGGCGACCTGCCGCGACACCTGCGCCAGCCAGGCAGGATCGCCGAGTCGCGGATCGTCGCTCTCGGCGAGGTCGGCGAGATCCCGGGTATCCGGGATTTCCTCGGTCACCAGCGCCCCGCGAACGAAGCCGCCAAAGCACCGCTCCAGGCCATAGGCGACCAGCGTTGCGGTCGGAATACCCCAGGCTCGAAAGGCGAGCAGGTTGCGCCACTCGGCACGCACCCGCAGCGGCCCCAGCCAGCGCCGCAGACCGAACCAGCGACGGCGCAAGTTCTTGCCATTGCCACTGTAGCGTTTGACGTAATAGCGCTTGCCATCAACGCTGACGCGCAACACCCGGCTCAGCGGAGCCTTGGCAATCTGCTCACCGTCCAGGGCAAAGACGCGCTCGATATCGCCAAATTGCCTGCCCGCTTCACTCGCCGCATACTGTGGATTTAGCCACCAGTTCCTCATTTCATCTCCCCTGCCGCCACCTTACGTTGGAAACGCGCCTGCAAGCGACAGGTTTCACTCGCCAGATGCGCAAGCAGCCGCGCTTCATCGCGCAGAATCTGCCGCAAGGGGCAGGAAAAATACGCCACCAGGAAGCGCAGCAGGTCACGCCTGGTCAGACCGATGTCGAGTGCCGAGAAGTAAAGGGCCGCCAGATCCTTGTCGCGCCACCGTCGCGGCAGCTGCGCTCTGAGCTGCGCACGGTGCAGGTCGATCAGGGACAGCCGGAACTGGTCGGCGGTCGGCGCGGGGTCGAGGTGCAGAAGGAAATGACAGAGATAGAAGTCGCGATGGTTCACACCCGCCAGATGCATTCGTCTCGCCATTTCGGCGATGCGGGCGATCAATGCCCGCTTCAGGCGTACGCCGGGGGGATGCGTTTTCCAGTCCTGGCAGAAGTCCTCGAGACTGAGCGTCGGAGTCAGCTCCTCGGTGATGATGAATGAGTGCTGCCGGCTGGGGTTACGGCCGCGCAGCCCATAGGCAACCGCGCGCATGCTGTCGACGCCGAGTTCGCTCAAACGCTGGATGGCCCGCCATTCGTTTTCTGCGCCGAGGACCGGCAGGCGCAGCGAAACCAGATTCTTGACGATCTCCGCCCAGCCGACGCCACGATGGATCTTGACGAAGTAGCCACGCCCGGCGACTTCGCTGCGCAAGGTGCGGCGTGCTTCGAGTTCGCGAAAGACCTCGCCGGCGAGGTCCTCGACGGCGACGAAGGGATCCTGCCCGGCCCACAGCGAACGAAACGGCTCGTCCAGGAACAGCCGCTGGTGGCTCACGGCCGCTCCTTCAGGATCAGGTCGGCGGCGCGTTCCGCGTTGCTGTAGATGTCGGCGTGCTCGGCAAAGGCCAGGGCACGTGCCTGCCAGTGCCGACGTGCGGGCGCGTCGCTCAACATCTGCGCCAGCAGGCGGTCGAGGCAGGCCTGTTCAAAAGGCTCGGCAACGACCCGGCCGGCATCGGCATCGCTGACGAAATGGGCGTAGCCACAAACGGCGGTGGTGAGCACCGGCAGGCCGGCGACCATGGCCTCGAGCAACACCGTGCCGGTGTTCTCGTTGTACGCCGGATGGATCAGCAGGTCGGCGCCGAGCAGGAAGCGCGGAATGTCGCTGCGTCCGCGCAGGATGCGAAGCCGATCGGCGACGCCGAGCGCGCGCGCCTGCGCATGAAAAAGCGTCGCCTCGTCGTCGCCAATGGCCATCAGCCGACAACGGCTGGCGAGCGTTGCCGGCAGCGCCGCCAGCGCCTTCAGGCTGCGGTCCAGGCCCTTGGTCTTGAAGCCCGAGCCAAGCTGCAGCAGCAGCAGGTCATCTGCGGCCAGCGCAAACTCGTGCCGGAAAGCGGCGCGAATCTCGGCGGCATTTTCGGGCGCGCGGCGGTCGCGCGCGATTCCCGGCGGCAACAGATGAAAGCGCGCGTCCGGTGTGGCGTAGTATTTCTGGAACAGCGGTTGTTGCAGTGCCGAGATCAACAGGATCTCGGTGCCCGCCGCGGGCCCGAAAACGGCGCGCTCGTAGGCCGAGAAATGGCGGTAGCGTCCCGACATCCGATAGAGCGCACTACGCAGCGTGCGCGCCTTGTCTTCGAAGCAGGGGTCAGCGGCAAAATAGACATCCAGCCCAGGCATCTTGTTGAAACCGACGACCCGATCGGCCGCTCGCGCCGCCAGATCGGCCGCCACCCAGCGCGTGAACTTCGCGTAGCGGCGCGGATTACTCAGCGCCCTGACCGGCACCAGGACCACTTCGAAGCCCACCGGAACATCACCACGCCATTCCAGGGTGTATACCCTGATGGCGTGGCCGCGCGCCTGGCAGGCCAGTGCAATACGCAGAAAATCGCGCTGCAAACCGCCAAAAGGGAAGTATTTGTACAAGCAGAAGGCAAGCCGCATCAAGTGACTCCGACGCCGGCGGCAAGCGTGCGGCGGCAATGCGCAGAATCACTCACCGCTCGGCCCCCTGCTGTGCGGCCCGCTGCACGCCTTCTTCCGCCGGCCGCGCTGCTCGATCGCTGCTGCGCCGCCGCTTGTAGCGATTGTAGCCCCAGAGATACTGCTGCGGACACTGGCGGACCAGCGCTTCAATCTGCTGATTGATCTGTAGCGCCCGCTCTTCGAGACTGCCACTGATCGGCGCTGTCGGCGCCTGCAGGTGGAAATGGTAGCCGGCGCCGGCGGGTAGCCGTTCAGCCCAGACCATGATCACGCTGGCCCCGGTCTCGACCAGTCGGGCGGCGAGGGTCATGGTGTACGCGGGTCGGCCGAAGTAATCCAGCCAGCGCCCTTCGCCAGCCCGCGGCGCCTGATCCGGCAGCATGCCGACCGCTTCACCGCGTTTCAGCGCCTTGAGCAAACCGCGCACCCCCGAAAGATCAGCCGCCGCCAGGTGCAACTGCGCGCGCGCGCGCCCGGCTTCGATCATCGTCTGTAGCCAGGCCTGCTTGGGCGGCCGATAAAGGACCGTAATCGGGGCCTGGGTGGACAGATACTGCGCGGTGACCTCGAAACATCCCAGGTGCGGCGTCAGGTAAAGGATTCCCTGACCTCGGCGCGAAGCCGCTTCGACCAGCTCCCAGCCCGACACCTCGACAACGCGACTGGCGGTCTCGGCCAGCGGTCGTAGCCAGACCTTGGGCAGTTCGAGCATCCCCTTGCCGGCTTCTGCGATGGCTGCCGGGCGGATGCGTGCGGCTTCGGCCGGGCCAAGTGCGAGCAGCATGTTCTCCCGCATGTGCCGACGGTAGCTTGGCGACAGCAACCAGGTCAGCCAGCCGAGAACGGCACCCAGCCCATGCAGCCAGGCCAGCGGTAGACGGCTGAGGAAACGAAAAAGTGTAATCACGGTGCGATCCGGTGGCTAGCGACGTTTGACCCGCCGACGAGAGAAAAACTATAATTATCCCTCCGCCGAGTTAATCAGGACAACTTGCAGGGCGGGGACGCCGTAAGCACGGCCAAAAAATACTGCTAAAGCGTCGTCTGCTCAAACCCCGGAGCCGGCAACGCCGCCGTTTCGGGGTTTTTCAATTTGGAGCAGATCACAGCATGAGCACAGAGCACCTGTTTACTTCGGAATCGGTTTCCGAAGGCCATCCGGACAAGGTCGCCGACCAGGTTTCCGACGCCATCCTCGACGCCATTCTCGCCGACGACCCCCCCGCCCGGGTCGCCTGTGAAACCCTGGTGTCCACCGGACTGGTCGTCATTTCAGGCGAAATCACCACCAAGGCGCACATCAACTATCGCGAAATCGCGCAGGAGACCGTTCGCCGCATCGGCTACGACAATTCCGACATCGGCTTCGACTACAAGAGCTGCGCCATTCTAACGGCCATCAACCGCCAGTCACCGGACATCGCTCAGGGCGTCGACGAGGGCCAGGGCATCGACCTCGACCAGGGCGCCGGCGACCAGGGACTGATGTTCGGCTACGCCTGCAACGAGACGCCGTCGCTGATGCCGCTGCCGATCCACTACGCACACCGTATCATGCAACGCCAAGGTGAAGTCCGCCATGACGGCCGTCTGCCGTGGCTGCGCCCGGATGCCAAGAGCCAGCTCACCGTCCGCTATGTGGACGGCAAGCCGGTCGCCATCGACACCATCGTGGTGTCGACGCAGCACGACCCGGACGTCTCGCACGCGCAGATTTCGGAAGCCGTGATCGAGGAAATCATCAAGCCGGTCCTGCCGCCGGAACTGCTCAACAGCGCAACCCGCTATCTGGTCAACCCGACCGGCCGCTTCGTCGTTGGCGGCCCGCACGGCGACTGCGGCCTGACCGGCCGCAAGATCATCGTCGACACCTACGGTGGCGCGGCCAGACATGGCGGCGGCGCTTTCTCGGGCAAGGACCCGTCAAAGGTCGATCGCTCGGCCGCCTATGCCGCGCGGCACGTCGCCAAGAACGTCGTCGCCGCAGGCCTTGCCGAGCGTTGCGAAGTCCAGGTGGCGTACGCCATCGGCGTGGCGCGCCCGGTATCGCTGATGGTCAACACCTTCGGCACCGGCAAGGTCAGCGACGAAGTGATTGTCGCACTGATCGGCAAGCACTTCGATCTGCGCCCGAAAGGCATCATCCAGGCGCTCAACCTGTTGCGGCCGATCTACCGCAAGACCGCCGCCTACGGCCACTTCGGCCGCGACGAGCCCGAGTTCACCTGGGAGGCCATCGACAAGGCAGCGGCACTGCGCGCCGAGGCCGGCCTCTAGAGATAATCCGGCTCGGCAAACAAGAAAGGGGCCGCGAGGCCGCTTTCTTGCTGCGGCAGAAAGTGTAGACTAGCGGCGGCTCCAGCGTGGAGCTGCCACCGAGAACCCGCAATGCTCAAGCGAATCGGCGTCGAGCAGCTGACTGTCGGCATGTACCTCAAGGAGTTCTGCGGCCCCTGGCTGGAACACCCGTTCTGGCGCTCGTCGTTTGTCATCAGCGATGCGAAGGACATCGACAGCATCCGGGCCAGCAGCGTCAGGTAAGTGTGGATCGATTGCGCCAAAGGCCTCGACCTGCCGCCAGGCGAAACCGTTGTTTCGGTCGCCGCCTCGGAGGCCCATGTCGAAGCGGAAATGGCGGTCACCGCGGAGTCCGGCCGCGACACGGCACGCGTTGCCAACGCCGCAGAGTTTGCGCGCGCGGGAAGAATCGTCGCCAAATCCCGGCAGGCGGTCACCTCGATGTTCGAGGAAGCGCGCATGGGCAGGGCGGTCAACACCGGCGGCGCACGCCGACTGGTCGAAGAGATATCGGATTCGGTGAGCCGCAGCGCCGGCGCGCTGATCAGCCTGGCGCGCCTGAAGACCGCCGACGATTACACCTTCATGCACTCGGTTGCCGTCTGCGCACTGATGGTCGCGCTCGCCCGGCAACTCGGCCTCACGGAAGAGCAGGTGCGTTCTGCCGGCATCGCCGGCCTGCTGCACGACCTCGGCAAGGCGGCGATACCGCTCGACATCCTCAACAAGCCCGGCAAACTGACCGATGCCGAGTTTGCGATCATCAAGGCGCATCCGGAGAAAGGGCACGAGATGCTTCTCAGGAGCGGCGACGCTGCCCCCGCCGCGCTGGATGTTGCCCTCCACCACCATGAGAAAGACGATGGCTCGGGCTATCCCAAGCGCCTGCGAGGGCCTGCGATCAGTCTCTTCGCCAAGATGGCGGCAGTTTGCGACGTCTATGACGCCATCACCTCGAACCGCCCCTACAAGGCCGGCTGGGATCCCGCGGAATCCGTGCGCAAAATGGCCGAGTGGAGCACCACCGGGCATTTCGATCCAGAGATCTTCCAGGCCTTCGTCAAGAGCATCGGCATCTATCCGATCGGCTCGCTGGTACGGCTCAATTGCGGCCGCCTCGGCGTGGTCATCGAGCAGAACGAGAAGTCCCTGCTGCACCCGCTGGTCAAGGTTTTTTTCTCGACGCAAAGCGAGGCCCGCATTCTCCCGGAAGTCCTCAATCTCGCCCGCCCCGGCTGCCGGCAGAGAATCGTCAGCCGTGAAGACCCGGCCAAATGGGCCTTTCCCGATCTCGACGAGATCTGGTCCGGAGGGGCCAGCGGCGCGCCCCCGAGGCTCAGCGGACGCAGCCAGCCTAGCAACAATCCGCAGTGAGCGCCGGCTCGCGGCTCAAACGAGCTTGGCGAGCAATTCCGCCTTCTTGGCGTCGAATTCGGCCTGCGAAAGGATGCCCTTGCCGACCAGCGCGTGTAGCTTCTCCAGCGTCGCCACCACCTCGTCGGCGCTGAGCGGTGACGCCGGTAGCGGCGCGGCGACGCCCAGCTGCGAAGCGCCGGCCACGGGCTGCTGCCCGGCCGGCACCGCCCCCAACGGCATGGCCGAAGCCATCGCCGTAGTCATCGTCTGGCCAATGCCTAGACCGGCACCGAGACCGGCGCCAATGCCGGCGATGCCGCCTTCGTTCTCCGCCGCCAGCGGAATGCTGCTCGCCACCTGGTATTGCGTGTAGCGACCAAGGTCGCCGATCATGTTCATGCCGATGCGCGTATCGAGCACCTTCTGCAGTTCCTCGGGCAAGGACACGTTCTGCACCACCAGGCGGTCGAGCGACAGACCGTAGCGCTCGAAGACGGCGTCCAGCTTTTCCTTCAGCGCCCGGCTCAACTCGTCCTGGTTGGCCGCCATATCGATGAAAGGCACGCCCGACTCAGCGAACAGGTCGGTCATCGAGCTGATCACCAGATTGCGCAACTGGCCGTCCAGATCGTCGACCGTGTATTCCGCACGGGTCCCGGAAATCTCGCTGTAGAACTTCTTCGCATCGCACAACTGGTAAGAGTAGATGCCGAAAGCGCGCATCCGCACCATGCCGAAATCCTGGTCACGGAGAGTGATCGGATTCGAGGTTCCCCACTTGTGATCGAGTTGCAGGCGGGTAGAAAAGAAATAGACCTCCGACTTGAAAGGCGACTCGAAGAGCTTGTCCCAGTTCTTGAGGTAGGTCAGCACCGGCAGCGTCCGGGTCGTCAGCCGGTAGCGCCCGGGGCCGAAAACATCGGCAACCTGCCCTTCATTGACGAAGACCGCGATCTGCGAATCGCGCACGGTCAGCTGCGCGCCATACTGAATCTCCATATCCTGCATCGGATAGCGCGTGGCGAGGATGCCGTCGCCCTCTTCAGTCCAGTGAATGACATCGATGAACTGTTTCTTGATGAAGTCCATGAGGGCCATGGCGGTCTCCTGAAATCAAGCGTGGGTGATCCGGCGCGCTCACGGGATGAGTGCGACCGGCAGACGGTCGGTCAGCAGGGCACGCAGGAGGGCTCGAGCAATGAAAAAAACGGTCGGCGAGACCTCTTGCGCGCAGCGCTGTTCAGCTTCGCGGCGAAGCGGCGAAGCGCAACAGCCCGTCGAGAATCAGATTGTCCATCAACTGGAAGGGAATCTTCAAGTGCGTGGCCAGGCGCCGTGCGCTGCCGCCGGTCAGCAGACAGCAGGCATCGGCCTCGTCGGCGATCTCCTGGAACATACGTTCGACGGCGCCCAACTGCGCCTGCAGGCAACCGCTGACGATGGCATCCATGGTGTTGCGGGGCTGCGCGCAGAAGGCGCCCTCGGCCAGTGGCAGTTGCGCCGTATTGCGTGCCAGCGCCGCACGCATCAGGTCGAAACCAGGCAGGATCAGCCCGCCCACAAACACACCGGCAGCGTCGAGCCGGTCTACGGTCGTCGCCGTTCCGGCGCAGACCACCAGGCAGGCAGCGCCCTGGACGCCACGGGCACCGATCAGCGCCGCCCAGCGGTCGGCACCGAGCTGCTGCGGATTCTCGTAGCAACTGCGCACACCACAGGCCGCGGCACTGGCCTGCAGGAAAGAGAGCTCGGCGTGACGACGGGTGAACAAGCGCGAAATGCTGTCGGCGACCGCCGCACCGGCGACGTTGCAGACCACCCCGCGGGCATTGGCCGGCCAGCGCGCGGCGACTTCCGCCAGGCGGGCGACATCAGACGTCGCCAGGGCGCCACTGCTCAGCCAGCCGGTGCCGTCATGGACGCCCCACTTGATGCGGCTGTTGCCGGCGTCGATGGCGACGATCATGCGGCCCGCAGCGACACGTCGCCGGACAGACAGCGTTCGATGCCGGCGTCTGTCTGCAGCAGCAAGGCGCCGTCGCTGTCCGCCCCCAGGCACAGCCCTCGCCGGTCGACCAGGGCGCCGTCGAGCAGGCGCACCTGCCGACCCTGCCAGACGTGATACGTCTGCCAGTCGCTGCGCAAGGCGGCGAAACCGCCGTCCGCAAAGCGGTCCATGATCTCTGCCAGCTCAGTAAGCACCTGCGCCAGCAACTGCTGACGATCGGGCACAGAGGCCATCACCTGCGCCAGTGCCGCCGGCCGATGCAGGAATTCCTCGTCGCCGTCGGGCGGCAATTGCAGGTTCAGGCCGATGCCGATCACCGCCAGCGTGCTGGCTGCCGCCGCCTCGAGGTCCACCAGAATGCCACCGACCTTGCCGCCGGCGAGCAGAATGTCATTCGGCCATTTCAATCCGACGCCGCCAACGCCGCTGTTCGCCAGGCCACGCGCGACCGCCAGACCGACCGCCAGCGACAGGCCGGCAAGTCGCGCGACGCTACCTTCGAAGCGCCAGAGCAGGGAGAAGGTCAGGCTGGCTTCGGGCGTCGACAGCCAGCTGCGCCCGCGTCGACCACGCCCGGCAGTCTGTCGATCGGCGACCAGCACCGAACCCGACGCGGCGCCCTGGACGGCGCGTTCGAGCAGCACGGTATTGGTCGACACACACTCGCTCAGCGCCTCGACCGTGAAGCGCCGGCTTTGCGGGCCAAGCAGCGAATGCACGCGGCGGGCATCGATTCGGCAAGCGGTCGCCGCGGTGGGGGCAAGGCGCGTGGCAGACGCGGCCAGCGCCCTGGTGGCAGAATCATTCATGGCTTCGTCATTACCGTGGAAGTCGCGTCCGCGACTCATGAAGCGCCCTTCTTCCCTTGCGGGAGACGGGCCGGGAGAAGAGGGGGACGGTCGTGACTTTCATGTTTTGGGGTGTCTCCACGTGTCACGACCGTTAGGAGCAAGGCCCCATTATCGCCGATTATCGCGACACAGAGGCCTCGCGCTCGTCAACGCTGCCGGCACTGCCAGCATCGATCCCGAGTTCCTGAATCTTGCGGGTAATCGTGTTGCGACCGATACCGAGGGTCTGGGCGGCTTCGATGCGGCGCCCGCCGGTATGCGCCAGCGCGCGGTTGATCAACACCCGTTCGAAAGCCTGCGTCAGTTTTTCGTGCACCTGACCGGCATCGCTGAGCAGCATGCGCTCCACTTCCAGGGCCAGCGCGCCCTGCCAATCGCTGCTCGCCGGCACGAGCGTCGCTTCACGGAGCTCCGGCGGCAGGTCCGTGACTTCCACCAGTTGCCCCGGCGCCATCACCGTCAGCCAGTGGCAGAGATTCTCGAGTTGCCGAACGTTGCCTGAAAAATCGAGCCCACAAAGATGCTTCAAGGCGGCGTCGGAAAAACGCTTGCCCTCGACACCGAGTTCATTGGCGCTTTTCTGCAGAAAGTGGCGGGCGAGAATCGGGATGTCCTCACTGCGTTCGCGCAGGCAAGGCAGACGAACGCGGATCACGTTCAAGCGGTGAAAAAGATCCTCGCGAAAGAGCCCCTGGCGGACTCTTTCTTCGAGATCCTGGTGCGTCGCGGCAATGATCCGGACCTTGGTCTTCAGCGGCGAATGACCGCCCACCCGATAGTAGTGACCATCGGAAAGCACGCGCAGCAGCCGCGTCTGCAACTCCGCCGGCATGTCGCCGATTTCGTCGAGAAAGAGTGTCCCGCCCTCGGCCTGTTCGAAACGACCTTGTCGCTGCGCCGCCGCACCGGTGAAGGCGCCGCGTTCATGACCGAAGAGCTCGGACTCGAGAAGATCGCGCGGAATGGCGGCGGTGTTGATGGCGATGAAAGGCTGCTCGGCACGCGGACTGTGGCGATGCACGGCGCGCGCCACCAGTTCCTTGCCGGAACCGGATTCGCCGGTGATCAGAACGGTGGCACTCGATTGACTGAGCCGGCCAATCGCCCGGAACACTTCCTGCATCGCCGGCGCCTGGCCGAGAATCTCGGGCACCAGGCCCACTTCATTGGGCGCACCAGACTGGTGCATGCTTTCGCCGATCGCTCGCCGAATAAGTTCCAGCGCCTGATCGACATCGAAGGGTTTGGGCAGATACTCGAAAGCACCGCCCTGAAACGCCGACACCGCGCTCTCCAAGTCGGAGTAGGCGGTCATGATGATCACCGGCAAGGCCGGGAAGCGCGCCTTGAACAATTGCAGCAACTCGAGCCCGGACTGTCCCGGCATACGGATGTCGGAGAGCAGCACCTGGGGCGGCTCGGC
The DNA here is from genome assembly GCA_000987445.1 of Candidatus Accumulibacter adiacens. Classification (GTDB taxonomy): domain Bacteria; phylum Pseudomonadota; class Gammaproteobacteria; order Burkholderiales; family Rhodocyclaceae; genus Accumulibacter; species Accumulibacter adiacens. The sequence goes on from LBIU01000091.1 coordinate 21,347, forward strand.
ACCGGCGTCGAGTTCCGACAAGGCCTCGGTGGCCGAGGGGAAACTGCGCAAGGGAATCTTCTCGCGGGACAGGGTCTTTTCGAGGACCCAGCGAATTGATTTGTCGTCGTCAACGATCCAGACTGCTTTCATCGCTTCCTCGGGGTGCTTGGCTAATGTCACTGACGACCAAGCAAGAAACCTGCCAGCAATTATCCCAGCGGTAGGCGAATCGTGAAACAGGTGCCGCCCGGCCGACTGTCGCAGTCAATCGTTCCATGATGTTGCTGAACGAAACTCTGCGCCAGCGTCAGACCCAGACCACTTCCCCCTTCCCGCCCGGAAACCAGAGGGTAGAACATGCGCTCGCGGATGTCCTCGGCAATCCCCGGGCCGTCGTCGATCACCTGCACTTCGAGCGCCAGGCGATAGCGGCGCTTGAACAAGGTCGTCTGGCGAGCGACACGCGTGCGCAAGGTGATCTGGCCGGAGCCGCGCACGCTGTCGTCGGGTTGGCGCTGAATCGCTTGCGCGGCGTTCCTGGCAAGGTTCAGGAAGACCTGTATCAACTGCTCGCGATCGCCGATCAGCTCCGGCAGGCTGGTATCGTAATCGCGCTGCACAGTGAGCAAGGTCGGAAACTCGGCGGTCAGCAGACTGCGCACCCGTTCCAGGATCTCGTGAATGTTCACCGGTCCGGGCTGCATCGGCCGGTGCGGCGACAACAAGCGCCGCATGAGATCCTGCAGGCGGTCGGCCTCCTTGATGATCACCTGCGTGTACTCACGCAAACCGGGGTTGTTGAATTCGTGCTCGAGCAATTGTGCAGCGCCGCGGATGCCGCCCAAGGGGTTCTTGATTTCGTGCACCAGGTTTCTGATCAGCTCGCGATTGGCTTGCTGCTGCTCAACCAGTCGCTCTTCCCGACTGGCCCTGAGCTGCTGATCGATCGGCCACAATTCAAGCAGCAGACTGGCTTGCGGGGTATCGACCGGGTTCACCGTGCAATTCAGCCGCAGCACTTCGCCGGCGGTGAGCCGCAGATCGATGTTCTGCCCGCTGTAGTCCCAACCATGGTTCAGTGCGCTGTCGAGCGCCGCCAGGAAGCGCGGCGGGCATTCGATGACGCCCGCCAGCGGGCAGCCGAGGAAGACCTTGCTGCTGATCGCCAGGAGATTCTCGGCGGCCGGATTCATGTGCCGGATAGCCAGTTCCTCGTCGAGCAGAATGACCGCCGACGAAAGCAGGTCGAGCCCACCGAAGGGATTTGCGGAAGTTTCAGACATGGCTGGTGAGGAGCGTTGCAGGCGTCCCGCCCGCGAATCGTAAGTCATGAATCGTGAACCGTGAGTCAGCGCAGATTGGCAATCTCTTTGCTGATGGCCTCGATATTGCGCTCGTGCAGCGCCACTTTGTCCTTGTACGGCTGCAGCCTCTCCGCAACTTTGCCACCACTGATCCCACCGCCCTGCATGCGCTCGCTGGGCAGCACCGTGGCCTCCTGCTCGGCGAGCGCTTTCTTTGCCTGCTCGGCGTTTTTCTGCTCGGTCTCCAGTTCGGTTTCGAGAATCCGCCGGCGGTCGCCGTCCCGTGACTTCTGCGTCTGGTCGTCGACCTTCGGGAAGTTGCTGGGCGTCGGCGTGCGCGCCGCCTTGGGCGCCGGCGCCAGGTTGACCGGGTCGAGAACGAGCTTCCTGCATTTGCTGGTGGGAACATTCGAGTAGGTCGTTCGCCCATCGACGTCGCACTTGTAGATGTCCTGCGCCTGTGCTGGCCATGCCAGCAACGAAAGCAGTGCGCTCGAAAGAAGCAGGTCCTGCGCTTTCATCGTCGTTCCATTCCTTAATCGCAGCCCGTCACCCGATGGTCTTGGGCCCGCATCATGTCGAATCGCAAGTCAGACGCGAGTGTATTGGATGACCCGAACGAATACAAACGCGCAAGCCGGCCTATCGGCAGACAAAAAAAAGGACGGGCAAGCCCGTCCCCTTCTCCGCAGCGCCCGATCAGCAGCTGTAGTACAGATCGAACTCGACCGGGTGGGTGGTCATGCGAACCTTGTTGACCTCGTCCATCTTCAGTTCGATGAAAGCGTCGACCCACTCGTCGGAAAAGACACCGCCGCGGGTCAGGAACTCGCGATCGGCGTCGAGCGCGGCGAGCGCCTCTTCGAGGCTGGCGCAAACGGTCGGGATCTTGGCATCTTCCTCGGGCGGCAGATCGTAGAGGTTCTTGTCGGCCGGATCACCCGGGTGAATCTTGTTCTGGATGCCATCGAGGCCGGCCATCAGCAGTGCCGCAAAACACAGATACGGGTTGGCGATCGGATCGGGGAAGCGCGTCTCGATGCGCCGCGCCTTGTCGGACGCGACGTGCGGCACGCGGATCGAAGCCGAACGGTTCTTGGCCGAGTAAGCCAGCTTGGTCGGCGCTTCGTAGTGCGGCACCAGGCGCTTATAGGAATTGGTCCCCGGGTTGGTAATCGCGTTCAGTGCCTTGGCGTGCTTGATGATCCCGCCGATATAGAACAAGGCCGTTTCCGACAGGCCGGCATAGCCGTTGCCGGCAAAGGTGTTCTTGCCGTCTTTCCAGATCGACTGGTGGACGTGCATGCCGGAACCATTGTCACCGACGATGGGCTTGGGCATGAAGGTTGCGGTCTTGCCGTACTGATGGGCAACGTTGTGTACCACGTACTTCAACTGCTGCGTCCAGTCAGCGCGCTTGACCAGGGTGTTGAACAGGGTGCCGATCTCGCACTGCCCGGCGGTGGCGACTTCGTGGTGATGCACTTCGACCGGTACGCCAATCGACTCCAGGGTCAGCACCATTGCCGAGCGGATGTCATGCAGGCTATCGACCGGAGGAACCGGGAAATAGCCGCCCTTGACGCCCGGACGATGGCCGCTACCGCCTTCACCCTCGGATTTTTCGCCACTCGCCCAGGCCGCCTCGTCCGAGTAGATCCTCAGCGAGCAGCCCGACATGTCGACGCTCCAGGCCACCGAGTCGAAAACAAAGAACTCCGGCTCAGGACCGAAATACGCCGTGTCGCCGATCCCGGAGGACTTGAGATAGGCTTCGGCGCGCTTGGCGATCGAGCGCGGATCGCGGTCGTAGCCACGGCCATCGGCCGGATCAACGACGTCGCAGGTCAGGACGAGCGTCGTTTCGTCGAAGAAGGGGTCGATGTAGGCCGTGCTCGGATCGGGCATCAACTGCATGTCCGAGGCCTGAATCCCTTTCCAGCCCGAGATCGACGAGCCATCGAAAGCGTGGCCATTTTCGAACTTGTCTTCGTCGAAAGCGCTGACCGGCACGGTTACGTGCTGCTCCTTGCCACGGGTATCGGTGAAGCGGAAGTCGACGAATTTTGCTTCGTTTTCCTTGACCATGTTGATCACGTCTTGCGGGCTTGCCATTGCAGATCTCCTGAACAGGTGCCGGCTCAACCGGCGGCAGTAGAAAATAGGTACGAGGGAGATGAGAGCAGAAAACGTGCCAACTCATGCCCTGCGGGGTTTTTATTGTGCCACAAGCCAATTCGACGCTCTTGGCCTTTTTTTTGCACCACAACGGTGCGCGGAAGAAATGCAATGCACTTTCCAGGTGCGCGACAGCCGACTTGCAAGCACTCGCGCAGCGGTCTCCGGCCCGCGCAAGGGAGCGGTCAACACCCATTTCTCGGTTTATACTGCGCCCCTTGTGCAACTACACTCGGCGGGCGCCATGGGAAGATTGACCGATCTGCTGCAGCTGGCTCAGGAACGCGGACGCGAGCTGGGTCTCCCCTACGCGGGCGCCCTGACACCACAGGAAGCCTACGAGGTGTGGCAACTGGCACCGGGAGCCAAGCTGGTCGATGTGCGCACGCGCGCCGAGTGGGATTGGGTCGGACGTATCCCCGGCGCGATCGAGATCGAGTGGCTGAGCTACCCCGACAACAAGCCGAACAACCATTTCGTGGCGCAACTCAAGAAGCAGGTCGATCGCGAAGCCCTGCTGATGTTCATCTGCCGCAGCGGTGCGCGTTCGCACAATGCGGCGGCACTGGCCAGCCAGGAGGCGCAGGCCGATTGCTACAACGTGCTCGAAGGCTTCGAGGGTGACAAGGACGCCAATGGCCAACGCGGCAGGATTGGCGGTTGGCGTCATGCCGGCCTGCCCTGGCGTAGCTGAACTTTCTTGCCGCGAGCCCGGTCTGGGCTTTGTGCGATTGCCCCGCGTATCCGAGTACCCGAACATGCCCACTGCCACCATCAACTTCGACAAATTCAACCAGTTGCAGGACGACGCCTGTCATCAGCGCATCCACGCCGCCCGCGAACGGCTCGGCAACAAGGCCGTGCTGCTCTGCCACCACTACCAGCGCGCCGACGTCTATCAGTACGCCGACCTCACCGGCGACTCGCTGAAACTCGCCCGCCTGGCATCACAGACCGATGCGCAGTACATCGTCTTCTGTGGCGTACATTTCATGGCTGAAGTCGCCGACATCATGTCGAAGCCGGAGCAGACGGCCATTCTCCCCGACCTCGCCGCAGGCTGCTCGATGGCCGACATGGCCAATCTTGCCAAGGTCGAACGTTGCTGGCGCGAACTCGGCGAAGTGCTCGACGTCGAGCAGCAGGTAACGCCGGTGACCTACATCAACTCCGCCGCCGATCTCAAGGCTTTCTGCGGCGCCCGCGGCGGCATCGTGTGCACCTCGTCGAACGCCGGGACGATTGCCACCTGGGCCTTCGGGCGCCGGGAAAAGATCCTCTTCTTCCCCGACCAGCACCTCGGGCGCTGGACAGGGCACAAGATGGGCATCGCGCTCGACGAGATGGAGGTCTGGGATCCCGACCTGGAAATGGGCGGCCTCAGTGCCGAACAGATCCAGCGCGCGAAACTGCTGCTCTGGAAAGGACATTGCTCGGTGCACCAGATGTTCCAGCCGGCGCACATCCTGCGTTTCCGCAACCAGCATCCCGATGGACTGGTCATTTCGCACCCCGAATGCAGCTTCGAGGTCTGTCGGCAGTCCGACTTCGTCGGCTCGACCGAACACATCGTGCGCACCATCAAGGAAGCCAGCCCGAACACCCGCTGGCTGGTCGGCACCGAACTCAATCTGGTCAACCGCCTGGCCGAAGAAGTCCGAAACGAAGGCAAGATTGTCCAGTTCATGGCGCCAACGGTGTGCATGTGCTCGACCATGCAGCGCATCGACCCGCAGCACCTGGCGTGGACACTGGAAAATCTCGCCGACGGCAAGGTGGTCAACCCGATCAGGGTTCCCGAGCACGAGGCCGAACTCGCCAGAGTGGCGCTGGAGCGGATGCTCGCCGTCTCCTGAGCGGGCCGCTCTGTTTTTCAATATCCTTGGAAAACTGCAACAACTGTAGCCTGTCCCCGTTTAGCCATGAAGAAAATCATCATCATTGCCGGGCCAAACGGTGCGGGGAAAACGACATTCGCGCGTGAATTTCTGCCCAATGAGGCAGGATGTCCGCAGTTCATTAATGCTGACCTGATTGCGGCCGGATTGTCGCCGTTTGCGCCTGAGGTGGCCGCGGTGAAGGCTGCGCGGATCATGCTGGAAAGCATGGCCGAGCTTGCACGGCGTGACGAGAGTTTTGCATTCGAGACGACGCTTTCCGGTCTGGCTTATGCGCACCGCGTTCGCCTTTGGCGCGAGGCCGGCTATCACGTCACGCTGTTTTTCCTGTCATTGCCAAACCCAGAAATGGCGATTGATCGGGTGGCAGAACGCGTACGCCAGGGCGGGCATGACGTGCCGGGTAATGTCATCTACAGGCGTTTTGCGGCGGGGCTACGGAATTTTCAGCAGGTCTATCGCAATGCGGTGGATGCTTGGGCCATCTATGACAATGCGGGCGATGAGCCGGTGCTGACCAATTGGGGAGAAAAACCATGAACGAGAAAAATATCGAACTCGCGAAAAACCCTGATTTGGCGGGTTCCTGGGTTGCCATCCACCGTGCTGCAAAACAGGCGGCGCAAGTGGCGCGTAGTACAAATACCGAGCTTGTTGTCCTGCGCAATGGCAAATGCGTACATGTGAAACCAAGCGAGCCCCCGCCCCCGCGATGAACCGCCACGTCGACGCTATTGGCGGTCGCCTGAGCCTGTGATCGGCGCAGGATTTTGAGTGATCGCTTGAAGGATCAGGACACTGCCATCGGTGATGAGAGGCTCATCAGGCAGGCCAGGGTCGGTACGAAACCCAAGTTCCAGTATTTGATTTGAATATCGCCACCTCCTGCTTTCCACACTCACGCGACCAACCATGGCAAACAAAACCGCATACAAAATCCACGGCATCAAGAACTGCGACACGATGAAGAAGGCGTTCGCCTGGCTGGTCGATCACGGCATTGCGTGTGACTTCGTCGACTATCGCAAGGCGGGCATCAGCGTCGACCAACTCGCCGACTGGAGCCGCCGCGCCGGCTGGCAGCAGCTGCTCAACAAGCGCGGCACGACCTGGAAGCGACTTGCGGACGAAGAGCGCGCCGACCTCGACGAAGCCAGGGCGCTGACGCTGATGGCCGCGCACCCCAGCCTGATAAAACGTCCGGTGATCGATAGCGGGGACGCCTTGCTGGTCGGCTTTGATCCTGAACGCTACGCCAGTCGCTTCTTGGGAACGGACCGATGACCGACGACTGTCTGTGCCCCTTTCTGCTCGACGCGCTGGACATCGCGGGGGCCGTCGTTCGTCTGGGTCCTGCCTGGCGCCAGATGCTCGACAAGCGCGACTATCCGGCGCCGGTCGCCCGCCTGCTCGGTGAAATGACCGCCACCACCCTGTTGCTCGGCGGCAAGCTCAAACAACCCGGCCGGCTGAGCATCCAGCTGCGCGGCAGCGCTGCGCTCTCGCTGCTGGTCATCGACTGCAACGAAGCCTTGCAGATCCGCGGCATGGCCAAATGCACGGCCGCGATCGAAGACGGCTCGGCGGCCGAGCTGCTCGGCGACGGGCAGCTGCAACTGGTACTCGACATGGCGTCGATGCGCGAGCCCTACCAAAGCATCGTGCCGCTCGTCGGCGACAGCATCGCCGAAATCTTCGAGCACTACCTGAGGCAGTCCGATCAGCAGCCCGCGCGCCTGTTTCTCGCCGCTTCCGCGGAGGGCGCAGCCGGACTCTTCCTGCAGCGCCTGCCGACCGCCGAGCAGCGCGACGCGGACGGCTGGACGCGCATCGAAGCGCTCGCCACAACCGTCAAGCCGGGCGAGCTACTCTCGCTGCCCGCCGACGAACTGCTGCTGCGTCTCTTTGGCGAAGAAACGGTGCGCCTCTTTCCAGCCAGGCCGGTTGCCCACAACTGCCCGGAGGACTGGGAAAAAGTGCGTTCGCTGCTGCTTTCACTCGGCCGCGAAGAGGTCTATGCGACGCTTCAAGAGCAGGGCGAAGTGCTGATCAAGGACGACATCTGCAACCGTCAATACCGTTTCGACGCGCAGGCCATCGACGAACTTTTCGCTGGCCACCCCTCCTCGGTCGATAGGCCGCCGACCGTCCACTGATTGCGGCAACCAGGCTCAGAGCACCTTACCGGGATTCATCAAGCCTTGCGGATCCAGGGTGCGTTTGATGGCGCGCATCATCTCGATCTCGACCGGGCTCTTGTAGCGTCGCAACTCGTCGCGCTTCAACTGCCCGATGCCGTGTTCGGCGCTGATGCTGCCGCCGAGTTCGTGCACCAGGTCATAGACGATGCGGTTGACTGCCGGCTGCGCGGCGATGAAGACGGCGTTCTCGCCGGCCGCCG
>LBIU01000092.1 GCA_000987445.1 Candidatus Accumulibacter adiacens
AGGACGCTGACCAGCGGGGTCAGGAAATAGCCCAGGCTCGAGGCGACCACCTGCTGGTTGGCGACGGCCCACAGGAAGACCAGCCAGTTGGTACCGATCAGCAGGGCGGCAAGGGCCAGCATCGCCAGGTGGCGCCAGGTTCGGAAGACCGCGGCGACCTTGCCCCACTGTGCGCGCAGAGTGAGCAGCAGGCCGACGAAGACGCAGGCCCAGGCAGCGCGGTTGCTGAGCACGTCCATTGGCGAGACGTGCGACAGCTGCCGGAAGAACAGCGGAAAGAAGCCCCACATACCGTAGGCCAGCAGGCCGAAGCCGATGCCGGCCCCTTGGCGCTCAGCGCTCACGGCTTTCCATCACGGCTCCGGGCGCAGGATTTCGAGCGTCGCCGAGCGGTAGTCGCGCCGATAGAGAACGATCAGGATGGCCAGCGAAAGAACGCCGAGGACCACCGGGCTGAGCAGCCAGCCGGACGCCGCCAGGCCGAAATAGTAGGCGCGAATGCCGCGATTGAAGTCATCGCCGGCGAGGTTGTGGGCGCCTGCCACACGGCGTGCGTAGCGCTCGATTTGCGGCGTGTCGCGGTGACCTACCGGCGCCGCGCCGATCAGGATGGATAGCAGGTTGAACTGGCGCAGCGCCCAGGTGAACTTGAAGTAGCCGTAGACGAAGCTGGCCAGCACCAGCATCAGCTTGATCTCCAGCAGTTCGCGACTGCCGGCACCGCCCAGCGTCAGGTCGGCGGAGAAGCTCAGCAACTGGTCGGCCGCGCCCATGGCGGCGACCAGGCCGGCGATGATGTAGATGGTGGTGTTGGCGTAGAAAGAGACGCTACCCATCAGATTGCCGATCAGGGCCGCGTCGCTCATCCGCAATTCGCGTTCGAGCATGCAGTAGGCCCATTCCTGCCGGTAGCTGTGCAGGTGGCCGATGAGACCCCTGCAGCACCAGCGACTATGCTCGGAAAACCAGGTGTAGCCGGCCCAGCAAGCCAGGAAGCTGGCCAGGGCCAGCCAGTCAACGGTCGATAGATTCGCAAGTGCGCGCATCGCGGCATCTTGCCACAGAACGCCGCCCGCACAGCCGCCGGCTTGGGCCGACCCGCTTTGCCCTGCTTGGCCGGGCCCGCGGTCCCCGCTATTCCTGTGCCGCCTTCGTGGCGGCGCTGGCGCTTAGCTTGCCGAGTAGCCAGTAGCTCAGCAAGAAGGCGCCGACATGATAGGCGGTGTTCAACAGCACTGCGAACTGGACGTAGATCAGTACCGTCAGCGCCAGGTAGAAGAGCAGGCTGCCGAGCAGCAGCAGGCGCCGCCAGAGTGGGCGCATGCCTGGCCTGCACAGGCGTAGCCAGGCGCCGGCAATGGCCAGGGCAGCCATCGCCAAGACTTGCAGCAGAGGATCGAGGCCGCGCAGGTGCACCCCTTGCAGCAGGTTATTGACGACATCGGCGTGCAACTCGACGCCGTGGCGAAACTCCGCGCCGACGCCGCGCCGCACCCGGAAGTGGTCCTTGCCGGCACGCCCGTCGCCGATCAGGACGATCTTTCCGGCCAGCGCGCCGGCCACGATGCTCGCCGCCGGCCCGCTGATCTGCTCGTAGTCGTAGCGTCGCGGCGGCTGCCTCCAGCTTTCGATCGGTGCCAGGCGGATCAGCGCCTCGGCAACTCGGTCGCCGCTGTTCAACAATGGGCAGTCGTTACGCACCTGCCCCGAGCCTTCGACGCTTGCCTGGAAGGGTTTGAGCGGCCCGCGCCAGAGCGTCCTGCCCGTGTCGCTGACCACGGTCAGTTCGCCGAGCCGTTCGTCTACGGCCAGGGTCCTGGCGCCGACCGCCAGGCTGCCGATGGCACTGATCCTGTCGCGGATAGCCTCGACGGGCGGCTGCTCGGCGTCCACCGCTGCAACGAGTTTGACCGCGGCGAGCGGCGCGAGCGAGGCGTAACCCAGACGGCCGCCGACGCACAGCAGGCCCCAGGTGCTGACCGCCTGGAGCAGCCCGGGAGCGGCCAGCGGTTCCCGGTCGAGCAGCTGATTGACGCCGATGATGACCTCGCTGCCCCGCTGCCGGGCACGCTCGATGGCGGCGATCAGCTCGACGTCGGCGGCATTCGGCTTCTCGAAATAGAGGTCGAAGACAAGCGTTTTCGCGCCCGCGTCGACCAGCTTGTCGAGCACCCGCGCGTGCTCCCGGCGCCAATCGGGGCTGAAGCTGCCGAGGCGTGCTTCGGACTTCTCGTCAAAACTGACGATCACGATGCGTTCGCTGACCGGCACGCTGGCCACCATGTCGCCGAGCGCCATGGTGTAGCTTTCGATGCGCGTATCGATGCCCAGCGCGTCGAACAACTGTACCCAGCCCAGGAAGAACATCAGCAGCGCGACGCCGGCGCCACTGTAGCGCCGCCATTTGCGCAGGCGTTCGGCGTTCATCACCTGCACGAACTGACTGAGCAGGGACGGCCGCCGCTCGATGCTGCGGATCAGCGCGTCGAGCTCGAACTTGAAGCGCTTGTCGTCGAGCACGTGCGCCTGGCGGCGAGCCAGCTCGGCGAGCGCCGGCGGCAGCTCCTTGGCGTCGGGCATGGTCACGCCACCGACCAGCACCGGAATCAGGCGCTTGCCCTGTTCTAGCGCTGCGGCAAGCTCATGAGAGACGAAATCGTCGGGCTGATCCAGGCGCCGGCCATTCTCGTTGCTGGCGCTCAGCCAGCGCGGACCGATCAAGGCGATCACCACGTCGCTGGCCTCGATCTCGCGGTCGAGAACGTTTACAAAATCGTCGCCGGCTTCGATCTGGCCGATGTCCATGAACACCCGCTCGGCAGCGAAGTGCGCGCTCAGGTGATCGTAGAGTCGTCCGGCGTAGGCGATGCTGTCTTCGCGGCGGTAGCTGATGAAAATCCGGGACGCGGTTTTTTCCAATTGCGCTGGGCCTGTTTTCGGTCGTGCATGGCTGAACGGCTGGCGTCCGCCGCGCTTGCCGCCGCTCACAGCGGCGCTCGATTAGCGAATGCGGTCGGTGTGCGTTGGTGGAGCTTCCCTGGGAGTTTGCCGATCGCTGTCGTGGTCGTTGCCGGCGCGGTTGCTCATCACACCAACGCCGATGGCAAAGATGCCCGCCGCCAGCGCGGCAGTGCCGAGGTTGGAGGTGTTGGGAACCAGCGCGTCGAGAGTCCTGATGCGCATGCGAACCTGTTCGACTTCGCCGATACCCGCCTGCCCGACTTCGAGCAGATCGGGACCGACGATCGCCGCCGCCTGCCCGACGCCCAGCGACCTCTTGGGCCACCGACCGCTGTTCGAAGTCAGCGCGACGCGATCTTCGGCAACGACGACCCGGACACGCGCCTCAGGGTCCACCCGGACCAGGTACTCGGTGCCTTCCGAAGCGGCAGTGGCGTACTCGGTCTTGACCTTGAAGAGGCCTCTGGCCTTGACCAGGACTTCGCCGATGAAGACGAAGATCGATCCCAGGCGGACGTGCGTGTTGGGCTGCACGTAGACCCTGGCGCCCTCGGCAAAAGTCAGCACGGCCGTCGACTGCGCGTCAGTCCGGATCTCGTCACCCGGCTCAAGCGACATATGGTGTTTCGCGTGCGCGGGCGCGCCCTTGCGGACGACGCCAACGCCGGCGATGACGCCGCCATCGACCAGTCGCCCGCCTTGTACGACGCCGAGCGTGATCGACGCGCAGCCGCTGAGCGCGAAGCAGAACAGGAGGACGAGAAGGGAAAGGGGGAGGGGGAAATCGCGGCGCTTTGCAAGTGAGTGCCGCAATCCCCACCAGCGGGATGTCGTGTTTCTCTGTGTGCTTGACACCATGAGAACGCCCTCCATGCCGCGGTTCAGACCTGTGGGCTGCCCGAATGGGCTCGGACAGCGCGCACCGGTTCAGGCCGGATTGAGTGGGTTTGACCGCCCTGCATGCCGGAAAGTGCGACCGCTGACGGAGATTCAGGGGAACGACAGGCGGAGTATATTCGTGGCAGCCGGCAAAATACAAACGCTGAGAAGTGCCGAGAAGCGTCGCCAAGTGCCGGCAAGTGCCAGTAATTCAAAAAGGAGTCGACCAATGCAGATCGCGCGCCAAATCATTCTTGCGCTGCTTGTCGCCGGCCTGGTCGCCTGCTCCTGGCTGGCGCCGTTGGACGCGAGCGCCACGCAACAGGCAGACGCCGGCCTGCAGCGGGCGCTGCTCAGCTTTGCCACCGCCAGGGCGCTGAATGCGGCGATTTCGGTCGCCCAGGGAACCGAGGTCTCGGTGCAGCCCGGTGGCATGGGTGTCGTTCTCACCCCCGGGCAGGTGCTCGACCCGGTCAACGATCTCGTCGAGCAGTTTTCGAATGTCATGCTCGCTGCCAGCGTCGCGTTCGGCGTGCAGAAGATGCTCATCAGCATGGCTGGCTATTGGCTGATCTCCCTGCTCTTGAGTGGCGCAGCCCTCGGCTGGGCGTGCTTCCACTTCCGCCGCGAAGCGCTGCCGGCATGGCTGTCGCGGACGCTCGTCGTCCTCCTGATGCTGCGTTTCGCCGTGCCCGCAGTGACCATCGGCAGCGACCTGCTGTTCGAGAAGTTTCTCGTCGCCGACTATGACGCCAGCCAGCAGGTGATGAGCGCTGCACCGGCGCAAGTCGCCCGACTCGATGCGCCGCAGCCGCTGGCGGCCGGGGAGCAGGGCCTGATCGACAGAATCAAGGGCTGGTGGGCGCAGGACCTGGAGGTGAAAGCACGTTTCGACGCCCTGCAACAGGCGGCGGAGCAGGCCACCGAGCACATCATCACCTTGATCGTGGTTTTTCTGCTGCAGACGGTGGTGATTCCACTGCTTCTCCTGTCCGGCCTGTATGGCCTGGCGCGCGCTGCCTTGAAGGGGCACCCGCGGTAGTTCTGCGGGCCGCTGCGCCGTGCCGGGCGGCACGGCGCCGATTCAGCCGGGCGTGCCGGCTATAATCGGGGGCTACTCGCCAGGGAATTCCGCTTCATGTCCGATCTGCTCGCCCATCTCAATCCGCCGCAGCTGGCCGCAGTCACCCTGCCGCCACAGCATGCCCTGATCCTCGCCGGTGCCGGCAGCGGCAAGACGCGGGTGTTGACCACCCGCATCGCCTGGCTGATCTCGACCGGGCAGGTCGGTCCGCAGGGGGTTCTGGCGGTGACTTTCACCAACAAGGCGGCCAAGGAAATGCAGGCCCGCCTGGCGGCGCTGTTGCCGATCAATACCCGCGGCATGTGGATCGGTACCTTTCACGGCCTCTGCAACCGCTTCCTGCGCGCCCACCATCGCGAGGCGGGGCTTTC
>LBIU01000744.1 GCA_000987445.1 Candidatus Accumulibacter adiacens
CTCGGGAGATTTGCCGAGGCCCACATGGCGAATAGCAGGCTATCCATGCGCAAGATTCTTGATGTTTTACGGCTGTCTCTTGAAGGCGGCCGCAGCCACCGCGAGATCGCCCGGGCGATCAACGCCTCCCCGACGACCGTCGGCGATCTCCTCCGTCGCGCGAAGCTCTACGGCATCACCTGGCCCCTGCCAGCGGGAATGAGCGAGCCGCAGTTGGAGGCGCAGCTGTACCCGCCGACAGCACCGTCGAACCAGGCCCGTCCCGAGCCTGATTGGCCGATCATGCACCGCGAACTGCGGCGCAAGGGCGTCACCCTCGACCTCCTCTGGCAGGAATACAAAGCCGAACATCCGACCGGCTACCGCTACAGCGGCTTCTGCGCCCTCTACCGGCTGTGGGTCGGGCGGCTCTCCTTGAGCCTGCGCCAGACGCATACCCCGGGCGAGAAGCTGTTCGTCGACTACGCCGGCCAGACGGTGCCGATCACCGACCCGATGAGCGGCGAAATGCGGCCCGCCGCCATCTTCGTTGCGGTGCTCGGCGCCTCCAACTACACCTATAGCGAAGCCACCTGGAGCCAGAGTCTGCCGGACTGGATCGGCAGCCATGCGCGCACCTTCGAGCACCTCGGCGGCGTCACCGCCCTGGTGGTTCCCGACAACCTCAAGAGCGGCGTCACCACCGCCTGCTACTACGAGCCCGAACTCAACCCGACCTACCGCGACCTGGCCACCCATTACGGCACCGCGGTTCTCCCCGCCCGGCCGCGTCGCCCGAAAGACAAGGCCAAGGCCGAGGCCGGCGTCCTCCTCGTCGAGCGCTGGGTCCTGGCGCGTCTGCGCCACCAGCGTTTCTTCAGCCTGGCCGAGCTCAACCGCAGCATCGCCGAACTGATGACGCGACTCAATAACCGGCCGTTCAAGAAGTTGCCCGGCTGCCGCCAATCGGCCTTCATCGAACTCGATCGACCTGCGTTACTGCCCTTGCCGGTAACCCGTTACGAGTTCGCCGAATGGAAAGTCGTCAGGGTCGGCATCGATTACCACGTTGAAGTCGTCGGCCACTACTACTCGGTGCCCTACCGCTTCGCCCGTGAGCAGGTCGATAGCCGGCTGACGGCGAGCACCGTCGAGCTCTTCCATCGCGGCACCCGCATCGCCAGTCATGTCCGTAATGACAGCCGTGGTCGGCACTGCACCGTTGATGCGCACATGGCGCCGGCCCATCAGGCGGTGCAAGGCTGGAACGCGCCGCGGCTGCTCGACTGGGCCGGGCGTATCGGGCCGCATGCCCAAGGCGTCGTGCAGAGCCTGCTGCATCAGCGCCGCCATCCGCAACAGGCCTACCGGGCCTGCCTGGGCATTCTGCGCCTGGGCAAGGCCTACGGGGATGATCGCCTGGAAGCGGCCTGCGAGCGG
>LBIU01000745.1 GCA_000987445.1 Candidatus Accumulibacter adiacens
AGTGCGCCCGGTTGCATGCTGCGCACCCATAGCCGCTCGTCGGCGTCGGTGTGCATTCCCAGGACTGCGTAGGGGTTGCCGTGTTCGGCCCGACAAAGAGAAATGATCTCTGCATTGTCAATCATTAATGCGTTTCCTCAAGTAGTGAGTTTTCAGAGCTTCCAGGTGTCGTCGGCGTAGTCACGGATTGTCCGGTCGGCCGAGAAGGTGCCCATGCCAGCGACGTTGAGGATCGCCTTGCGCTGCCATTCGGCGGGAGTCAGGTAGAGGGCGTCGACGCGTGCCTGCGTGGCGACATAGTCGGCGTAGTCGGCGAGCAGCAGGTAGTGGTCGCCGTAATGGACCAGGCAGTTGAAGACATCGTGGTAGCGTGATCGTTCACCGGGCGAGAAGAAGCCGCCGTCGATCTTGTCGAGTGCTTCCTTGAGCGCCGGGTCATTCCGGTAGATGTCGTTTGGCTGATAGCCGGCCTGCCTGATGGCGGCCACCTGCGCCGTATTGTTGCCGAAGATGAAAATGTTGTCGGCGCCGACCTGGTCGCGAATCTCGATATTGGCGCCATCCTCGGTGCCGATGGTCAGCGCCCCGTTGAGCGAGAGCTTCATGTTGCCGGTGCCCGAGGCTTCGGTGCCGGCGGTGGAGATCTGTTCCGAAAGGTTGGCCGCCGGCATGATCAACTCGGCGACGGACACACCATAGTTGGGGATGAAGGCGACCTGCAACAGGTCGCGGGTGCGCGGATCGTTGTTGACCACCGCGGCGACGTCGTTGATCAGGCGGATCACCTGTTTGGCCATGTGATACGAGGAGGCGGCCTTGCCGGCAAAAATGACGCTGCGCGGCGCAACGCCGTCCGTCTCGCCCCTCAGGAGTGCGCTGTAGCGGGTGATGACGTGCAACACGTTGAGCAGCTGCCGCTTGTACTCGTGGATGCGCTTGACCTGCACGTCAAAGAGGCTGTCCGGGTTGAGCGCGATGCCCGTTTCTCGGGCCACGTAGTCGGCCAGGCGCAGCTTGTTGTCGCGCTTTGCCGCCGCAAAGGCCTTGCCGAATGCGCCGTCGTCGGCAACCTCGCGCAGACCTTCCAGGCGGTCGAGATCGAGACGCCACTCCTTGCCGAGGCGCTTGTCGAGCAGCGCCGACAGGCCGAGATTGGATTGTGCCAGCCAGCGTCGCGGCGTGACGCCGTTGGTCTTGTTGTGAAAGCGTTCCGGGTAAAGGCGGGCGAAATCGGCAAAAATGGTTTGCACCATGAGGTCCGAATGCAGTTGCGAGACGCCGTTGATGCGGTGGCTGCCAACAATGCTCAGATGCGCCATGCGCACGCGTTTGTCCTTTTCGTGGCCGTTACCGTCGTCGATCAGTGATACCCGCCGCTTGAGGTCGATATCGCCAGGGTAGAGGCGCACCACTTCGTCGAGAAACTCCTGATTGATGCGGTAGATGATCAGCATGTGGCGCGGCAGGACGCGCTGCATCAACGTCACCTTCCAGGTTTCCAGCGCTTCCGGCATCAGCGTGTGGTTGGTATACGAGAAGATGCGTCGGCATTGCTCCCAGGCGGCATTCCAGCTCATCGCGTGTTCATCGACCAGCAGGCGCATCAATTCGGCGACGCCGATCGCCGGGTGGGTGTCGTTGAGGTGGATGGCGACCTTGTCGGCGAGCGTGTCGAAGCTGCCATGCTCCTCGTGGTGGCGGCCAAGGATGTCCTGCATCGATGCCGAGACGAAGAAATACTCCTGGCGCAGGCGCAGTTCGCGACCGGCGGCGGTGCTGTCGTTGGGGTAGAGGACCCAGGAAATGTTCTCGAAGCGGTTCTTGAATTCGGCGGCACGCTGATAGTCGCCGGTATTGAAGGCACCGAGGTCGATCTGCGAGGGTGCGGCGGCTTTCCACAGGCGCAAGGTGCTGACCCGTTCGGTGCCATGACCGGGAATGACGTGGTCGAAAGCCTTGGCTTCGACGGCGTCGGCCGGGTGCCACTCCGCCCACTCGCCACTGTGTTCGGCAGTGCCGCCGAAATGGACCGTATAGTGCTTGCCGGCACGCGGGAATTCCCACGGCGAACGATCATGCACCCAGGCTTCCGGCTGCTCGACCTGCTGGCCGTTGACGATCGACTGGGCGAACATCCCGTACTCATAGCGCACGCCGTAGCCCCAGGAAGGCAGCCCGAGGGTGGCCATCGAATCCAGGAAGCACGCGGCCAAGCGTCCCAGGCCACCGTTGCCGAGGGCCGCGTCGGGTTCGCATTCCATCACTTCGTTCAGCGACGGACCCGGCGGCGTGAATACCGCCGCTGCCTGTTCGCGTAGATCGAGGGCCGACAAGGCGTTGTTCATCGCCCGTCCGATCAGGAACTCCATCGACAGGTAATAGACCCGCCGCGCCTTGTTCTCACGGTCGGCATGCTGGGTGTTGACCCAACGTCTTGCCAGCTGCTCGCGGGCTACGTGCGCCAGCGCATGGTAGTACTCCGCCTTGCCAGCGACATCGCGGTCGGTCGCCACCTGACAGAGCAGCTTGTGGTCGATCTGCGAGCGCAGCGGTTCTCCTTGGAGAGGCGATTCAACGGCTTTGGACATCAGGGAAGGACTCCAGTAGTAGGTTTCATAGGCCATCCGTACTCTCGGCCAGGGCATGGGCGGCGCCCAGCAAGGCCGGCGTAGGCGAGAGCATTACATAGGTCGGGATTGCGGCCAAGTAGGCAGCGAAGCGCCCCTTGGTCTCGAAGCGCGCGCGAAAGGGTGATCGCTCAAAGCGCTCGCCGAGGCGAGGAATGATACCACCGCCGATATAGACGCCACCCTGGGCGCCCAGGGTCAGAGCCAGATTTCCGGCCATCGAGCCGAGCATCGCGCAGAAGGTGTCGAGCACCGCGCTGCACTGGACGTCTTCGTTGGCCAGCGCGCGGGTGACGATCTCGGCGGTGCTCAGGGCTTCGCTGGCCCGGCCGTCGACTTCGGCGACCAGACGATTGAGGAGCGGCAGGCCGCTCCCGGATAGCAGTCGTTCGCCGGAGACGTGCTGCAGTTCGCGCCAGGCGAGGCCGAGAATCGCCGCCTCGCGCCCGTCTGCGGGTGCCAGCGAGCCGTGTCCTCCTTCGCCGCTCAGCGCCAGCCAGCGGCCGCGATCGAAGAGCACCCCCGAGACGCCGAGGCCGGTGCCGGG
>LBIU01000746.1 GCA_000987445.1 Candidatus Accumulibacter adiacens
GTGCCGGGGCTCCTTGCGTACGATCTGGATCGCGCATAGCGCGGGAAGCTGCACGAGAGCTTTGTACCACGCGCCGGGAGAACACCGGGCGAGCAGGGAGGCGGCCGGTCGGCGGGCAGCTGAGGAAAATTTCACATCCATCACAGGGCAATCGGAGAGAAACTTCCCTGTTGAACGACCCCGGGTACCCGGTCACGAGTTCTGATCTTCCGACTTGGT
Source organism: Candidatus Accumulibacter adiacens (assembly GCA_000987445.1). Lineage (GTDB taxonomy): Bacteria > Pseudomonadota > Gammaproteobacteria > Burkholderiales > Rhodocyclaceae > Accumulibacter > Accumulibacter adiacens. The sequence continues at coordinate 220 of LBIU01000746.1, forward strand.
CCAGACGGTAAGCAGCCCTCTGGATCAGTGACATCAGGATGAGGCAAGCTGTCTGGAACGACCATTCTCCAATGCAGCGAACGAGCGCTGTGCTTAGTACTGAAATGTGAGGTAATGATGAATCGCTATACCTGGACCCTGATCGAAAAAATGGGTGCCGATGATGCATTGCGTCAGATGGAAGCGATCCATTCGCTGATCGCGAGCCACCCGGCCGCTTCGCTGGATCACGATCCCCTTTGGCTGCAAGCGGAAGCGAAAGCGCACGACGCGACGATTCGGCTTTATGTGTGCCACGACGACAAGGGTGCCTTGCTTGGCTATGCACCCTTTCTTGTCCATGGTAGTGCCTTCGAGTTCGCTTACGGCGGACATACGCTGTGGCATTATCCGATACGCCGTTATTCCATCACCGCAACACCCCTGCTCCAGCCGGAGCTGGAAAGCGCCGCTGCGGCAGTGGGCGCCTTGGTCGAATGCGTTCGTCGAGACCTCGTCGGTCGTGACGTTCTGTTTCTGTTGGGATTGCATATGGACAGCGCCACCGGGCATCAAATACAAGCCATGCCTGGCGTTCCCGGATTCTTGCGGATGGCCCACGGGCCGGCCTATCAGCGTCGCCGGGCAGAAGTGAAGAAGACAGTTGACGATTATCTGGCCACCCTCGGGCCAAAAACCAGACAAGATCTCCGGCGACATGAGCGACGGCTGCTGAAAGAAGCCAACAACGAGGTCCGCATTTCCGTCCATACGGGAGCGGAATCCGTTGAGGGTTTCCTTGATGCCGTCGAGCGTGTTTCTCGCCAGACATACCAATGGAATCAGCTCGGCATAGGCATCGCGAACAAGGCGAGCACCGCCGAACTACTCCGTGCGTCGGCACGCAACGGATGGCTTCGCGGCTACGTGCTCTATGCTGAAGAGCAGCCGATCGCCTTCATGGTCGGCCATCTGTACCGTGGCACGTATCTATCCGATTCGATTGGCTATGACCCCGCTTGGCACAGGTTGTCGGCGGGCAATGTGCTTCATCTTTATGTCATGAGTGATCTCGCCACTCTCGGAGACAAAGCAAGGTGGTTCGACTTCATGTACGGAGACAATTCAAACAAGGAGCGATTGAGTAACGAGTCGCACATCGAGCAGAACTATTATCTGATCCCGAGCTCGCTACGCTGGCGGGTGCTTATCTCGGCTCTGAACGGATTCAACAGGGCGACAGACGGCGTTTCGACGCTTCTCGATCGCTTTGGCCTCAAAGACAAGATCAGACGCGCGCTTCGCAGACGATCGACTGATTCCGTACGCGGGAAAAATGACGAGACCTAGTCGTC
>LBIU01000093.1 GCA_000987445.1 Candidatus Accumulibacter adiacens
CGCCGAACAGTCGGTGATACGCGTCGGCACGGGCGGGCGGCGCGTGCAGGAACTGTACGCGCCGGGCCTTCCAGGAAGACCCGCACAGTTCGGCGAGGATGCGGTAGCCAATGGTGATCGCCGCATCCTGAATTTGCGCGAGTGCTGGCAAGCCGTGGTGGAAGACCGAATAGCCGAGAACGACGCGGGAAGCATCGGGAACGAGCAGGACCGGCGCCGCGCCTCGGTCGTGGATGTGGAAATGCCGTAGCAGGGCACGAATCGCCTCGCCGACGGTGGCGGAATTGCGGAGCATCTCGCCGAGCGGACCGAGGCCCTGCAACTCGAAGCGCTCGCCGACCAGCAGTCCGAAATGATGGCAGCCGGTGAGCGCCACGCAGGTTTCCAAAAGACCGCCCAGAACCTCGATCCCGATCCGGTTGTCGGGATTGTCGAAGAGCCGCTGATCAATGCCCGTCAGGGCAAACACGTCCAGTGGGCGGACGCCCAGGTCGCTGAGGACCCGCGGGATGGCGAGGATCGGGCCGACGCGAATCTCCCCTTGCCCACTGGTCGTCAGCGAACCGCGCGACGGCACTTGCGCTTGGACGTCCATGTCGATGGGGGAGCTCCCGTGGTGTGGTCAGTGGATGAGCATTGTGAGGCCTGGCTCACCGCAGAGGTGCGACCACGGCGGCCAAGGAGAATCTGTCCGGAACTGCAAGGCATGATAGCGCCCAAAGTTGCTATATTTAACAGGCATGACTACTCGGGAGGAAACAATGTCCAGGATTCGCAGCGTCACCAATACACTCTGCCTGCTCTGCACTGCCCTGCTGGTCGCCGCTCCGGCGACGGCGCAGCAGGTCACCGGCACCCTGGGCGCGCCCAGTGCCACCACCAGCATCAGTGGCCAACAACTTCCGGCGCCCGATCCGGCCTTCGGCGGGGTCATCAAGAACGACGCCCTGCAGTCGACGCCCTGGTGGGCGCCGCGCATCGTGCCGCCGAAAGGCGCGCCGAACGTGCTGCTGATCATCACCGACGATGCCGGCTTCGGCGTCCCCAGTACCTTCGGTGGTGTCATTCCGACGCCGACGATGGATCGCATTGCCAGCGAGGGCCTGCGCTACAACCGTGTCTTCTCGACCGCGCTGTGCTCGCCGACGCGCGCCGCGCTGATCACCGGGCGCAATCACCACTCGGCCGGCTTCGGTGTGATCTCCGAACAGTCCACGGGCTTCCCCGGCTACAACAGCATCATCGGCAAGGACAAGGCAACCATCGGCCGCATCCTGCTCGATAACGGCTACTCCACGTCATGGTTCGGCAAGAACCACAACACGCCGGCCTTTGCGGCCAGTCAGGTTGGCCCCTTCGACCAGTGGCCGACCGGCATGGGCTTCGAGTATTTCTACGGCTTCGTCGGCGGCGACGCCAATCAGTGGCAGCCGAATCTGTTCCGCAACACCACGCA
>LBIU01000747.1 GCA_000987445.1 Candidatus Accumulibacter adiacens
GCAAGCGTGCCACTGATTCCCCACTTGAGGAGTATGCCGGCGCGAAAAAAAACTTCCGCGCGTTGGGGGTTCTTGGCGACCAGGGGAGCTGCGTGTCGAACGATCGCCGTGTCGAGCGCTGGCCCGCCGATTTCCTGCACGACGGTCATGATCGCAACGGCCAGGGAAAACACCCCAAAGCCGGCGGCGCCGAGTCCGTTGGCCGCAATCCAGTTGGCGACCGCAGCGAGCGCGGCGCTGAGCATGCTGCCTGCGAGCACGATGATTGCCGAAACGGCCGTTCGTTTTGCCGGGGCGGTTTGCGCGGTCTCCGGAGCTGTCTGTGCCGTCATCGAGAACGCATCGTCAAGCAGCTAAACGTCTGGTTCGGCCCGCGAGGGCTAAGACTGCGTCTTGTTGAGCAAGGCACCAATGACCCGTCCGCCGCTGCGACGAATCAGCTCCACCGTATCGATGGCTTGATTCCGGTCGGTACGGCCAGCAGCAAGGACCAGCAAAATCGCATCCGCATGCTGGACGAGGAATACCGAGCGAGGCGAGAAACAACTGGGGGGAGGGGCATCAATCACGATCCAGGAGAAGCGCTCGCGCAACTGCGCGAGCGTCCTGGCGATACTTTGCAAGGCGGGGCCTCGTCCGGAATTGCTGTCCAGAGCTTCGAGCGAATAGATGCCCGCTGCCTCTGTGGGAACGACCCGCGGGACGCCGTCGGCAGGCTCTTCCATTTCCGATGTCTTCGCATCGACGGTTGGTGTTTCCCCCGCTTGCATTGAGGCATCGAAATATAGAACGTCGCCCTGTCGGCTAGTTGCCAGCAGGGACAGCAGCCACCATGCGACGGTAGTCGCGCCATCCCCCTGCTGCGGAGCGGTGACCAGGATAACCCGCTGCTGAACTTCGGAAAGGTCGACGTCGATCTGCTCGATGATGCGCTCAAGGGTGCCGCGGGCGATTGCTGGGAACAGCGGCATCGTACCCGGGCCCTTGCTGACGACAGGTCCCACTGCCAGCGGCTTTGGCCGGTCATGGACCGAAGGTATGGCGGGTTCGTGCGGCCGCTCGTTGGCTGGGGTGCTTAGATCCCTTTCATGGTGCATGGTTGGCTTTCACGACGAATCAAGACGAAGCCCGGCCGCAAGTGGTTCCTGCCGGGGCGGATGGGGGGGCGGCTTCAGCAACGGAAAGTTCCGCATCGTTGACGGGCCACGTGTGCATTTCGGATGTCGAAAGCA
>LBIU01000748.1 GCA_000987445.1 Candidatus Accumulibacter adiacens
GCTCTCCGCACAGGTCGACATGCCGCGCCGGCGGCGTCACATGCGTTTTCATACGGCCACGCACCTGCTTTGCGCGCTGGTTCCGCACCCGGTCGACGGCTGCTCGATCACCGCCGATTACGCGCGCCTGGACTTCCACATGACCGCGCCGCTGGACAAGCAGGCGCTGAATGTCGGCCTGGCGAAACTGGTCGACGAGGCGCACCCGGTCCGCCAGCGCTGGATCACGGAAGCCGAGCTCGATGCCAACCCCGGTCTGGTGCGCAGTATGAGCGTCCAGCCGCCGCGCGGCCTGGGGCAGGTGCGCGTGCTCGAGATCGAAGGCGTCGATCTGCAACCCTGCGGCGGCACCCATGTGGCCAACACGGCCGAGGTCGGTGCCGTCATCGTCACCCGCATCGAGAAGAAATCGGCGATGACGCGCCGGGTGGTGCTCGGTTTCGCGCCACTGGCCGCCAGCGCGAACTGACCAGTGGCCATGGCCTGGCGCGGACAGGGAACACCTGCGCCTGGCCGGGCGACGTTTCCTGCGGCAATTTTCACATCGCTGGCGGCCATTGTCCGCAGCGCCCTCATGGCTGTCGTCCTGCTCTGGGGGTCGCCGCTCGGCGCCCAGGAAACGCTCTTGCCGGGTACCGCGGACCTGCAGCAGCGCCTGGCGTCGGTCGAGCAGTCCGGCACGCTGAGCACTGCGCAGAAAGCCGAAATCGTCGCCCTGTATCGCCTGGCCATTTCCCGCATCGAGGCCGCCGAGCGCTTTGAAGAGGAAGCTCGTGCCTATGCGCAGGCGCTGCGCGACCTGCCCCGCGAGCGGCAGCGACTGCGCGCCGAGCAGCAAGCCTACCGGCCGCCGAAAGTCGGCAAGGATCTCGAAAAGCAGCCGCCGAGTGTTGTCGAGCAGGCGCTTCTGGAAGCCGTGGGTGACGAAGCCATTCTGCGGACAAGACTTTCCAGGGTGCAATCGGGCATGCAGTCGGAACGCGCTCTGGCGCTCAAGCAATTGCTCAGCACGGCGCAGGA
>LBIU01000749.1 GCA_000987445.1 Candidatus Accumulibacter adiacens
AGCACACCGTAGTAGGCGGCGACACTGTCGTCGGTATTCTCGTCGACCACCAGCACTTCCTTGCCCTGACGGACCAGGCAAGCGGCCAGGTTGGCCACCGCGAGGCTCTTGCCGACCGCGACGCTGCCGGCGGCAAAGCTGACGATACGCAGCCGCGGGCGGCTGAAGAGACGCCGCAGCCCGGCCGCCTGATCTCCGCGAAGATTAACCACGCTGACCTCCTCCGGCAGAGACGACATTGGCGGGGTGACCCTTGTGGGCTGCGTTGGCCGCGGCGCTGGCCATCATCAGGCCGGGTTCGAGGCCGGCAAGACGATGTGGCGAGCTCTCGGGCAGATCCTTGAAGGCGCGGTGCACCAGATACGGGCGATTGGGCAGGTGCAGGTCTTCCGGCACCCGCTGTCCGTTGGAGACGTAATACAGGCGCAGGCGATGGCGGATGATGACATCCAGCGACGACGCCAGACTGGCGGCTTCGTCGACCTTGGTGAGAATGCAGCCGGCAAGGTTCTGCAATCCGTTGTAGGCCCTGATCACGTCATCGAGCGTGTCGCCACGACTGGTCGCCGACAGCAGCAGCAGCGACTTGACGTCGTTGTCACCGAACATCGCCACCTGCTCGCTGACCAAGCGATCGCGCTGGCTCATGCCCATGGTATCGATCAGCACCATGTGGGTGTGCTGCAGATCGAGCAGGGTGGCGCGCAGGTCGGCGGCATCCCTGGCCAGGTGAACGGAGACGCCGAGAATTCGCCCATAGATGCGCAATTGTTCGTGCGCGCCGATCCGATAACCGTCGGTGGTCACCAAGGCCAGCTTCCTGGCGCCGTGCCGCAGTACGCACCGGGCAGCGAGCTTGGCGGTGGTGGTGGTCTTGCCGACGCCGGTCGGCCCGACCAGCGCGTAGATGCCACCCCGGTCGACGATGTCGCTCTCGCTGTCGGTGGTCAGCAGGCCGCGATCGGCACCGCCCTTGACCCAGCCCAGGGCCTGCCCGGCATCGAGATCGCGCGGCAGATCGGCAAGCAGGTCGCGGGCGAACTGCGGCGAAAAGCCGGCGTCGAGCAGTTGGCGAAGCACCTCGGTCTTGACCGGCTCGGCGCGCGCCGACTCGCCCCAGGCGAACCCGGCCAGGTGCTGCTCGACGATTCGCCGCAAGGAGCGGATTTCGTCCATCACCGCCGCCGGAACGACTTCCGCCTCCGCCGGTGGCGTATTGCGGGGCGGCGATCGCGGCAGATCGATCTGCGGCTTGGCGCGCACCGTCAGCGG
>LBIU01000750.1 GCA_000987445.1 Candidatus Accumulibacter adiacens
ACGCGCAAGCGCCCCCTCCATCAACAGGAGCCAGCGAATGAGCAAGGAAGCAGTTCGGTCGGCTGGCGAATCGCTTGACAGCCCTAGGACGCGCAGACAGGATTGGTAAAATTTATGGACGGAATTCTCAAGGGCTTGCGCGTCGTCGAAGGATCGGCCTTCGTCGCCGCACCGCTAGGCGGCATGACGCTGGCCCAACTCGGCGCCGACGTCATCCGCTTCGACCCGATAGGTGGCGGCCTCGATCATGGTCGCTGGCCAGTGACCCGTGACGGCCAGCACAGCCTATTCTGGGCCGGCATGAACAAGGGCAAGCGTTCGATTGCGGTCAATCTACGCAACCCGCGAGGACAGGCATTGCTGACCCAGCTGATCTGTGCGCCGGGCGACAATGCCGGCCTGTTCAGCACCAACTTCCCGGCCGAGGGCTGGCTGAGCTACGAGGCGCTGAAAGCCCATCGTCAGGACCTGATCATGGTCAACCTCACCGGTCGCCGCGACGGCAGTTCGGAGGTCGATTACACGGTAAACCCGCAGGTCGGCCTACCCTACATGACCGGGCCGAGCAATTCCCCGGAAGTGGTCAACCATGTCTTTCCTGCCTGGGACTTCATCAGCGGCCAGATGATTGCCATCGGCATGCTCGCCGCCGAGAGGCAGCGGCGCTTGACCGGTGAAGGGCAGTTGGTGCGGCTGGCGCTGAAGGATGTCGCCCTGGCGATGCTCGGCAACGTCGGCATGATCGCCGAAGTGATGGTCAACGACGCCGACCGACCCAAGCAAGGAAACTACCTCTACGGCGCCTTCGGACGCGACTTCCAGACCCTCGACGGCAAGCGCCTGATGATCGTCGGACTGACCCGCAGGCAGTGGCGCAGCCTGATCAAGGCGACCGGACTGAAAGAGTCGATCGACGCCCTCGGGGTTCGCCTCGGCCTCGATCTTGACGAGGAAGGCAATCGCTTTCGCGCCCGCCAGCAGATCGCCGCCCTGATCGAAGCCTGGTGCCAGGCACGGACGCTGGACGAGGCGGCGGCGATCCTCGATGAGCACCGCGTCACCTGGGGCCCCTATCGAAGCGTTCGCGAGGCGCTGGCCAACGATCCTGATTGCTCCATCGACAATCCGCTGTTTACCCTGACCGAGCAGCCTGGCGTCGGCAGATACCTGATGCCCACCACACCCCTCGACTTTAGCGGCTCGCCACGCCTGCCGGCACAGCCGGCGCCGCGACTCGGCGAGCACACCGACCAGATTCTGCTCGAAATTCTCGGCATGAGCGAAGCGGAAGTTGGCCGCCTGCATGACGCCGGCGTCGTCGCCGGGCCCGCCTGACAGCTTCGCCGACGAGCCTTTGGCCACCTTCGGCGAGTTCTTGCCACCTTTGCCGACCAGATCGTCCATTTCACCAGGGAAAATGCCATGAAGCTACCAGTCCATTTCTATAAGCCGCTCGCCATTGGTGCGCCACAACCCCTGCGCGAATTGCCGGTGCGAGCGGAGCGAATGATCCACTTCTTCCCGCCGCACATCGAAAAAATCCGCGCCAAGGCACCCGAGATGGCCAAGAAATGCGATGTGATGTGCGGCAACCTCGAGGACGCGATCCCGATCGAGTCCAAGGACGCCGCCCGTGCCGGCTTCATCGAACTGCTGGAAAACAACGATTTCGGAGATACCGGAATGTGGGTGCGCATCAACGCGCTCAACAGCCCCTGGGTTCTCGACGACCTCAGCGAAATCATCAAGCATGTCGGCAACAAACTCGACGTGATCATGATTCCCAAAGTCGAGGGGCCATGGGATATTCACTTCGTCGATCAGTACGTTGCCCTGCTCGAAGCGAAGCACGCGATCCGCAAGCCGATTCTGCTGCATGCCCTGCTCGAGACCGCACAGGGCGTGACCAACGTTGAGGCCATCTGCGGCGCCAGTCCGCGCATGCACGGCCTGAGTCTCGGCCCGGCCGACCTGGCTGCGTCGCGGGGCATGAAGACCACCCGCGTCGGCGGCGGACACCCCGGCTACGGCGTTCTCGCCGACCCCGAGGAAGGCCGGGCGCAGCGTGCTTTCTTCCAGCAGGATCTGTGGCATTACACGGTTGCGCGCATGGTCGATGCGGCGGTGGCACACGGGCTGCATTCGTTCTATGGTCCCTTTGGTGATCTCCAGGACGAAGCCGCCTGCGAAGCGCAATTCCGTAATGCTTTCCTGATGGGCTGCTCGGGTGCCTGGTCGCTGGCACCGAACCAGATTGCCATTGCCAAGCGCGTCTTCAGCCCCGACGTCAAGGAAGTGCTGTTCGCCAAGCGCATTCTCGAAGCCATGCCCGATGGCAGCGGCGTGGCCACGATCGATGGCAAGATGCAGGACGATGCCACCTGGAAACAGGCGCGCGTGATTGTCGATCTGGCGCAGTTGGTGGCCAGGCGCGACCCGGATCTGGCGGCCGCCTATGGACTGTAGCGCAGCGCCCAACAACGGCAGGGGGAAGCGGTCATGAGCGAGAAAACCAGATGGGGAAATTTCTTTGAGGATTTTCGCGTTGGCCAGACGATCGTGCATGCGACACCGCGGACGATCAGCGAAGGTGACGTGGCTCTTTACACGGCGCTGACCGGCTCCCGCTTTGCCCTGACCTCGGCCGACACCTTCGCGCACAGCCTGTCCTTTCCCCGTTCCCCGGTCGACAATCTCTTGGCCTTCAACGTGGTATTCGGCAAGACCGTACCCGATATCTCGCTCAATGCCATTGCGAACCTCGGTTATGCCGCCGGGCGCTTTGGCCACCGCGTCTATCCGGGCGACACGCTGACTGCGGACTCAACGGTGATCGGGCTCAAGGAGAATCGCGACGGCAAGACGGGTATCGTCTACGTGCGCTCGTGCGGCGTCAATCAACGCGGACAGATTGCCCTCGATTTCTGCCGCTGGGTCATGGTTCGCAAGCGCGATCCGGCCTCGCCGGCGCCCGAAACGGTGCTTCCCGAGCTGTACGATGCCGTGCCGGCGAGCGAGCTGGTTATCCCGGCCGGAATCAGGGTCGAAGACTACGACACCACCCTCTCGGGCAGTCCGGACCTATGGGACGACTATCGGGTCGGGGAAAGAATCGATCATCTCGACGGCATAACCATCGAAGAAAGCGAGCACATGATGGCCACCCGCCTTTACCAGAACACGGCGCGCGTACATTTCAACCAGCACGCGGAAAAGGACGGGCGCTTCGGGCGCCGGATCGTCTATGGCGGCTATATCATCGGCCTGGCGCGCGCGCTGTCGTTCAACGGCCTGGCCAATGCCTTCAGCATCCTGGCGATCAATGCCGGCAGGCATGTCGCGCCCGCATTCGCCGGCGACACGGTCTACGCGTGGTCGGAAATCATCGAACAGATGTCCTTGCCTGGCCGCCATGACCTTGGCGCGCTGCGCGTGCGGACGGTGGCGACCAAGGATCGCAGCTGCGCGGACTTCCCGTACAAGCGGACTGACGGCTCCTACGATCCGAGCGTGCTCCTTGACTTCGACTATACGGTCCTGATGCCGAAAAGACCGGGAAGCCGTTCAGCGCCGGCTTGAACCGCGGCCTTACCGCAGTTGGCCGCATGGCTGGAGCATGCGCTCGGGCACGCACCGCGGCGGCTGATTCCGCGGGCCGCGCGAGAATCACGACAGGCCGGCGATCAAGAACGGGACCGTTGTTTTCAATGAACTCGAACTGAGCTATGCTGCGCGAACTCAAAAACGACACCGATGTAAAACCGAAGTTCAACACTGGAGGAAACATGTTCCAAGTCCGAATACATGGTCGCGGTGGCCAGGGCGTGGTTACCGCTGCCGAGATGTTGTCGATCGCTGCATTTGAGGAAGGTCGCCACGCGCAGGCATTCCCAAGTTTTGGATCGGAGCGCACAGGCGCCCCGGTCGTCGCCTTTTGCCGTATCGCCGACCAGGAGATCCGCCTGCGCGAGCCGATCATGGAGCCCGATGCCCTGATCATTCAGGATCCGACCCTGCTCTTCCAGGTCGATGTCTTCTCGGGCCTGAAAAAGGGCGGTTACATCCTGATCAACACCAGCCGCAGTTTTACCGAGTTGGGCCTTGCCGACTTTGTCCGTGACTGGCCGGCAGAGCGGCTGCTCACCGTCCCGGCCACCGACCTCAGTCGCAAGCACGTCGGCCGACCGATGCCCAACGTTCCCTTGCTGGCCGGATTCGCGGCCGCCTCGGGAATCATCCGCCTGGAGTCGGTGATCAAGGCCATCAATGCGAAGTTCTCGGAGAAGATCGCCAGCAACAACATCGCTGCGGCCACTGAGGCTTATCAGTTCGTCGCTGACGAAATCGCCGGGGCAAGTAATCAGGAGGCCGCACATGCTTAAACAGACTGAAGGTTCACACGCCGTTGCCGAAGCGGTCGGCCTTTGCCGGCCCGAGGTCATTTGCGCCTACCC
>LBIU01000751.1 GCA_000987445.1 Candidatus Accumulibacter adiacens
CCCGGCACGCCGCTGGTGGACCGGACGCTGACGCCGGGCAACGAGACCGACGTGTATTGGTTCGACGCCGTTGCCGGCGAGCGTTTCTACTTCGATCGCGTCAGCTTCAGCGGTGGTTATTACACCGACTGGCAGTTGCTCGACCCGGCAGGCAACACGCTGTGGGGCCCCACCCACATGTACTACAACGACGTCGACGTCACGACCCTGCCGCTCAGCGGCCGCTACACCTTGCTGGTCGAAGGCCGTTATCACGAAGACGCGGCCACTTCGACCTACACCATCAATGTCCAGCCGGTGGTCGACCGGGTCACGCCGATGACCCTCGACAGCGAGGTCGCCGGCGCCATCGACAGCGTTGGCCAGCGTGGTCTGCATACCTTCACGCTCAGCGAGGCCAAACAGGTCTATGTCGACGTCCTGACCAACAACACCAATTTCTCGTGGAGCCTCAGCGGCCCGCGCGGCAGCGAGGTGTCGAACCGCTCCTTCACCGCCACCGACGGCGTGCACGGTCTGTCGCTGCTGGATCTGCTGCCCGGTGATTACACGTTGACCATCGACGGCAGCGGCGAAACCACCGGCGCCTACGCCCTGCGCCTGCTCGATCTGGCTGCGGCGCAACTGATCACCCCGGGTACGCCGGTCAGCAGCCAGCTCAACCCGGCCAATTCGACCAATATCTACCGCTTCAATGCGGCCGCCGGCGACCGCTTCTACTTTGACCGGGTCAGCTTCAGCGGCGCCTACTACACCGAGTGGCGCTTGCTCGATCCCTGGGGCAAGACGGTCTGGGGGCCGACGCACGTCTACAACGACGACGTGGACGTCACGACGCTGGACTTCGACGGTGTGTACACGCTGCTCGTCGAGGGTCGCTACCATGAGAGCGGTACTTCGAACTACACGCTCAACGTCTCGCCGTCGCCGGTCGCGCAGAAGATCCTCCTGTCCGGCCTCGGCACCGAGCCGGGTCCGGACCTCAAGATCGAGAATCTGGCGCTGACGCCGGTCGGCGGCGGCCTCACCGCCGGCGGCCAGGTGCGGGTCAGCTGGCAGGTGAGCAATACCGGCACGCTGCCAGCCGCTGCGCCGTGGAAGGATCGCATTCTGGTGCGCAACATGGACCGTGGCGGCGAGCTGGTGGTCAACCTGTTGGTCGATTACAGTGACCTGGGCGCCGCCGCCAACGATCCGCTGGCCGTCGGCGCCAGTCGTTCGCGGCAGGTGACGGTCAGTCTGCCACCGGGCAACAGCGGCGCCGGAAACCTGCGTTTCGAAGTCGCCGCCGACGTCACCAACGTCGTCGCCGAACCCGGTATCGCCGAGCTGAACAATGGCGCCAGCCTGGACGCGCTCGCCGCGTCGACCCCGTATCCCGACCTGCAGGTCGATGGCGTCGCCGTGACGCCAGGTGGCGGTTGGGCGGCGGGCAGCAGCGTCACGGTCAGCTGGCGGGTAAATAACAGCGGCAGCGTTGCCGTCGATGACGCCTGGAGCGATCGCCTCCGGGTGCGCAATCTGAGCACCGGCGCGACCCTGCTCAACGCCAGCAGCCGCTATCTGCCGGCAACCGACGGAGTGCTCGCTGCCGGCGGCTTCATCGAGCGCAGCTTCACTTTCAGCTGGCCGGCCGGCGCCGCCGGTAGCGGCCAGTTCGAATTCCTGGTCGGCACCGACGACGATGGCGAGATTTTCGAGAGCAACGCCAGCGACAGCGCCGAAACCAACAACTCGGCCGCCCTGGTCATCGCCTCGGCGCCCGACCTGCAGGTGCAGAATCTGCGCCTCGAGGTGGCCACGGTCGCTGCCGGCGACAGCGTCACGGTCTTCTGGGAAGACCGCAACGAGGGCCTGATCGCCACGCCCGCCAGCTGGAACGATCGCCTGATCGTGCGCAATCTGGGCAGCAGCGAAACGCTGCTCGACATCGTCCTGCCGTACAACATCGCGCTGGTCGGCAATGCCGCGCTGGCGGCCAATGCCGGCGTCACACGCTCCTACCGCTTCCAGTTGCCCGAAGGTCTGCGCGGCACCGGCCAGATCGAGATCGAGCTTCGTGCCGACCAGAACGCCGCCGGCCAGGGGAGCCTGGTCGAATACACCGCCGCCGGCGACAGCGGCGAGAGCAACAACAGCGCCCGCCTGGCGTTCACCGCCGTGGCCAGGCCCTACGCCGACCTGGCGGTCGGCAGCCTGAGTGCGCCGAGCAGCGGGCGCGGCGGCGAGACGATCGACTTCGGGTGGACGGTGCTCAACCAGGGGAGCATCGCCAGCGGCACGCAATGGAGCGACCGCATCGTGCTCAGCCGTGACGAGGTGATCGGCAATGCCGACGACCTGACGCTGGCCAGCGTCGGGCACTACGGCGTGCTCGCGCCCGGCGCCTCGTATCAGCAGAGCCGGCAGCTGGTCCTGCCCGAGCGGCTCGATGGCGTCTTCCGCCTGGCGGTCGTCGCCGACGCGCTCGGCGAACTCAGCGAACCCGACACGCGCGCCAACAACAGCGCGACGGCGACGATCCAGTTGTCGACGCCGCACGCCGACCTGCAGGTCGAAGTCGTCGCCGCGCCGGCCAGCACGCGTAGCGGCGAAGCGACGCCGGTGAGCTGGCGGGTACGCAATGCCGGCGATCGGCCGACCGATGTCACGCAGTGGAAGGACAGCATCTACCTGTCGAGCGACGCCACGCTCGATGCCGGCGACCCGCTGCTCGCGCAAGTCCTGCACAGCGGCGCGCTGGGTGTCGGCGAAAGCTACAGCGGCCAGAGCAATGTCTCGCTGCCTTTCGGGATCACCGGCGACTACCGCATCCTGGTCAGGACCGACGCCGCCGGGCAGGTTTTCGAGAGCATTTTCGAGGACAACAACGTCACCGCCAGCCAGGCAGCGCTCGCAGTGCTGGCGCCGAACTTGGCCGATCTGAGTGTCGGCGAGATCGTCGTGCCGGGGCAGGG
>LBIU01000752.1 GCA_000987445.1 Candidatus Accumulibacter adiacens
GGCGCGCAGCAGCGCCTGCGCGTCGTCGATGGTCAGGTCGCGCGGCGTGCTGGTGACCGCGTTGCCGGGGTTGAAGCCGCCGGTCTGCGAGCGCCCGGGCAGGACGATGACCAGGTTGCTGCCGATCGACGAAAACTCGTTGAGCACGTAGCGGCGGGCGCCGTCGCCGAGCGCCGTCAGGACGACGACGGCGGCGACGCCGATGGCCATCGCCAGCACCAGCAGAAAAGTGCGCAGGGGGTTGCCGGTCGCCGCGTCGCGGGCGAAGCGGATCAGGTCGGGCGTGCGCACGTGCGGGTGGTCGCTTCAGGGCGGGCGCTGTCGTGTTGCAGCGCGCCGTCTTCCATCAGCAGCTGGCGTCTGGCGCGCGCGCCGAGGGCGCCGTCGTGGGTGACGATGATCAGCGTCACGCCCTGGCCGTTGAGTGCTTCGAGCAGGCGCATGACTTCCTCGCCGGTGGCGCGGTCGAGGTTGCCGGTGGGTTCGTCGGCGAGAATCACCGCCGGCTGCATGATCGTCGCGCGGGCGATGGCCACGCGCTGGCGCTGCCCGCCGGAGAGCTGGTCCGGGCGATGGTCGGCGCGGTTTTCGAGGCCATAGTCACGCAGCGCCTGCGCCACCCGCTCGGTCCGTTGCGCCGGTGCGATGCCGGCGAGGATCATCGGCAGGGCGACGTTCTCGGCGGCGGTCAGGCGCGGCACCAGGTGGAAGCTCTGGAAGACGAAGCCGATGCGCTCGCTGCGCACCCGCGCCTGTTCTTCGGGCGAGAGGGTGGTGACGTCGCGGCCCTCGAGGTGGTAGGTGCCGGCGTTGGGGCGGTCGAGCAGGCCGAGCAGGTTGAGCAGCGTCGATTTTCCCGAGCCGGACGGGCCCATCACCGCCACGTATTCGCCGGCGGCGATGCCGAGGTCGAGGCTGCGCAGCGCGTGCACCTCGCTGTCACCGAGCTGGAAAACGCGTTCGATGCCGGCCAGTTCGATCAGCGCTGCGCTCATTGCTCAATGCGAAAGTCGCGCAAGCGACTCACGACGCTCCCTTCTCCCCTCGCGGGAGAAGGGTTGGGGAAGAGGGGGAAACGGTCATGACTTCCATGATCCGGGGTATCTCGGCAGGTCATGACCGTCAGCGGCCGCTTGCCGTCGCCTGGGCATCGACCGCGTAAGGGGCGCCGGCCTTGACGCCAGCGCGTTCGAGCGAGGTCACCACGCGGTCGCCCGGCGCCAGTCCTGCGAGTACTTCGGCGAACTCCCAGTTGGCCAGGCCGGTCTCCACCTGCCGCTCTTCGAGCGTGCCCTCGGCACCGGCGACCAGCACTCGTCCGCCTTCGAGCAGCGCCGAGGTCGGCACGCGGACGACATTCTCACGCGCGTCGAGGATCACTTCGATGTCGGCGCTGTAGCCGACGAGGAGTTTTCCGGGCGCCGTCGGGTCGTCGAAAGTGGCCTCGATATCAACGGTGCGCGCCTGTTTCTCGATCGCCGAGACGTACGGTGCGACGCGCCTGACCTTGCCCGGGAAGGACTGCCTCGGCAGCGCGTCGAGGCTGATACGCACCGGTTGCCCGGCAGCGATGCGCGGCGCATCGACTTCGTCCATCGGCGCCTTGACGTACAGGCAGGAGTCGTCGATGAGGTCGATCGCCGGCGGTGTCGG
>LBIU01000094.1 GCA_000987445.1 Candidatus Accumulibacter adiacens
ACCGCCGTCTCGCGTGCCGACGAGCGACCGCCGCCGCGATGATCGCGAAAGCCGTACTTCTGCGTGTAGACGTAGTCCGCGTGTCCCGGACGGAAGGTCTCGGCAATATTTCCGTAGTCCTTGCTGCGCTGATCCTGATTGCGGATCAGCAGGCCAATTGGCGTTCCCGTCGTGCGGCCCTCGAAAACCCCGGAGAGAATCTCGACCTGATCGGGCTCGCGGCGCTGCGTCACATGGCGAGACGTCCCTGGTCGACGGCGGTCGAGTTGGCTCTGGATGTCGGCTTCCGAAATGGCCAAGCCGGGCGGGCAGCCATCGACCACGCAGCCGATCGCCGGACCGTGTGACTCACCAAACGAAGTCACGGTGAACAGCGAGCCAATGGTGTTCCCCGACATGGCGTTCTCTTGGGCGTTAGAATGGGCGCAGAGTCTACCATAGCGGCCAGCGCCGCTTCGCGCCCTGGACCCCTGCCCGCTCCTGCCCAATGACTGACAAGCCTGCCCCTCCCGCCAAAGCACGGCCGACGCGCACTGCGAAAACACCGGCGCGGCACGCGCCGGCGCCCGCGCCGCAGCCCTCCTCGCCACCCAGAAATGCCCTGCGCCAGGCAGACACTCGCTGGCAGCGCAGCGTCCGCTATGGCTGGGACAAGGGAGGCAGCAAGGGCGGGAGATAGCCAGAGGGAACCGCCGCCAAGAAGCGCAAGAATCGGGTGGCCAATGGCCACGGCCAAGACGACAATCGACACACCCGCTCCTTCCGAAAGCCCTGCATGGACGCTGCCAGCATCACCCGCCTGTTCGCCCTCGCTGCCATCTGGGGCGCCTCGTTTCTGTTCATGCGCGTCAGCGTCCCGGCCTTCGGACCTGTCGCACTGATCATGTTTCGCGTCGGCATTGCCGCGGCATTCCTCTGGCTGGTGGCCCGCGTCCTGAAACAGCCGCTGGCCATGCGCCGCCAGTGGCGGCACTTTCTGAGCATTGGGGTCCTCAACTCGGCCCTCCCCTTCCTGCTCTTTGCCTATGCGGCGCAATCGCTGCCCGCCTCGCTGCTGGCGATTCTCAACGCCACCTCGCCGCTCTTCGGAGCGGCGATCGGCGCGCTCTGGCTGGGCCTGCCGCTGACCGGTAGCGCCGCCCTCGGCATCGGCTGCGGCCTGGCCGGAGTCAGCGTGCTCGTCGGCCAGAACCTCGCGCTGGCGGGCAACACGGAGTGGCCAGCGGTCGCCGCCGGGCTGCTCGCGCCGCTCTCGTACAGCCTGGCGAGCATCTACACCAAAGCCCGCCCCGGCGTGGCAACGCCCTTCGGCAATGCGCACGGCAGCATGTGGATGGCCACCCTGGTACTGCTGCCGCTGTTCCTGCTGGCCCCTGTTCGGCATGCGCCCGACGTCGGCGACTGGACGGCAGTGTCGCTGCTGGCGATCGTCTGCACCGGCGGCGCCTACCTGCTCTACTTCCGCCTGATCGACGACGTCGGCCCGACGCGCGCGCTTTCGGTGACTTTCCTGATCCCGGTCTTCGGCGTTCTCTGGGGCTCGCTATTCCTCGACGAAGCCGTCGGCTGGCACACCCTGATCGGCGGCGCACTGATCCTGACCGGCATCGCGCTGACTGCCGGCCTGCTCCGACTGCGCCCGCAAAGCGCATGAACGCGCTCGCTGTTCGCTGCCGCGCTTATCAAACGATCGCCCGGGCGATTCGCTTCATCAAGCAGCACGGCCCCTGTCAGCCCAGCCTGCAGGAAGTCGCCGCGCATGTCGGCATGAGCCATTTCCATCTGCAGCGCCTGTTCAGCGTCTGGGCCGGCATTTCGCCGAAGCGCTTTCTGCAATACCTGACGACCGAACACGCCAGATCACTGTTGCGTGGCGACTACGATGTCCTCTCCGCAGCGCACGCGGCGGGACTCTCCGGACCCGGCCGACTGCACGACCTGATGATCGCCTGCGACGCCGCAACCCCCGGCGAGGTGCGCTCCCTGGGCGAAGGACTACTGATCACCTACGGCTTCGGACCGACCCCCTTCGGGCGGGTCATTGCCGGCACCACCGCCCGCGGCCTTTGCCATCTGCAGTTCGTGAGCTGGCGCGACAACACCGACCCAGCCAACGCCGGTCACTCTGCCGATAGCGCTGCCGACGACGACGCCATACGGCGACTGCACGGCGACTGGCAGCACGCGCGACTGGTCCGCGACGATGCGGCGCTGGCCACGAGCATCGAACGCGCTTTCTCGCTGGTCGGCCGGGAACAACCGCTGCACCTCCTTCTCCACGGGACGAATTTTCAGCTCAAGGTGTGGCAGGCATTGCTCGACATCGCGCCAGGCGAGGTGGTCTCGTACGGCGAATTGGCGACGCGCATCGACCATCCGCGCGCGCAGCGCGCGGTCGGCTCGGCCCTGGCGCGCAACCGGATCGCAGTGCTGATTCCCTGCCATCGCGTGCTTCGCGAGAATGGCGACATCGGCAGCTATCGGTGGGGCGGCGACCGCAAACAGGCGCTGCTGGCGGTCGAGGCGGCGCGCAGACTCGGTCAAAGCGACGGCTGAGTGCTCGCCACCTGACCGCGAACGGAGCCCGCGGCCAGGGCCCTGTTTTTCGATGAACGGCGAATAATTTCACAAACCAAAGGCCGCTTGTCGTTAGAATCGGAGCCTACTTGATTGCCGCTGCGCGCCACCATCGCGCCAAAAAACATGACCGATGCAAGCCTGCTCGCCGAACTGATCAGCCACTCCGCCGCACGCCATCCCGAGGCCATCGCGCTGAGCTACGGCAAGCAGTCGCTGAGCTACGGCGCGCTGCAACAGTCGATCGACGACCTTGTCGGCGGCCTCGTCGACCTCGGCTTGCAGCGCGGCGAGCGCATCGCGATCTACCTGGAAAAGCGCTTCGAGACCGTCATCGCCAGCTTCGCCGCAACAGCCGCGGGCTGCGTCTTCGTGCCCCTCAACCCCCTGCTCAAGGCCGATCAGGTCGCCTACATCATGCGGGATTGCAACGTGCGGGCAATGGTCACTTCAAACGAGCGGCTGTCGCTTCTCGCCCCGGCACTCGCGGCGTGCCACGATCTGCGGCACGTGATCGTGACCACTTCCGGTCCGCTGCCGGCAGCTGAAGGCCCCCTGGCCTACCTGCGCTGGGACGAGCTGCTCCTGGCTGGCCGCCGGAGCGGTCACCGGGTGATCGACACCGACATGGCGGCGATCCTGTATACCTCGGGCAGTACCGGCAAACCGAAAGGCGTCGTTCTCTCGCACCGCAACATGGTCGCCGGCGCCAAGAGCGTCGCCAGCTATCTGGAAAACAGCGCCGACGACACCCTGCTGGCCGCCCTGCCGCTGTCGTTCGATGCCGGCTTCAGCCAGCTGACCACCGCTTTCCACGCCGGGGCGCGCGTCGTGCTGCTCAACTACCTGCTGCCGCGCGACGTGCTCAAGGCGCTGGCCCGCGAAAAAGTGACCGGGCTGACGGCGGTACCACCGCTCTACATCCAGCTCTCGGAACTCGACTGGCCGGCCGAGATCAGCGAACATCTGCGCTATTTCGCCAATACCGGCGGACGCATGCCGCGCGAGACGCTGGCCAGCCTGCGCAGCCGGCTGCCGAAAAGCAAACCCTTTCTGATGTACGGCCTGACCGAGGCCTTTCGCTCGACCTACCTGCCACCCGACGAAGTCGACCGGCGCCCCGATTCGATCGGCAAAGCCATCCCCAACGCCGAGATTCTCGTCCTGCGCGACGACGGCTCGCCCTGCGCGGCGCACGAACCCGGCGAGCTTGTCCATCGTGGCGCACTGGTCGGCATGGGCTACTGGAATGATCAGCAGAAAACCGCCGAACGCTACAAACCGCTGCCGGCCAACACGCCGGGCCGCGACGCCGGCCTGGTCCTCCCGGAAATCGCCGTCTTCTCGGGCGACACCGTTCGCAGCGACGAGGAAGGGTTTCTCTACTTCATCGGTCGCCGCGACGAAATGATGAAGACATCCGGCTACCGGGTGAGTCCGACCGAGGTCGAGGAAATCCTCTACGCAACCAAATTGGTCGGCGAATGCGTTGCTTTCGGTGTCGACCACCCGACGCTCGGGCACGCCATCCAGGTCATTGCCACGCCCGCCTCGGGCAGCACGCTCGACACCGCCGCGCTGCTCGCCGAATGCCGCCGACGGATGCCCGCTTATATGGTGCCGGCGGCGGTCACCGTCCGTCCGGGGCCCCTACCGCGCAACCCCAACGGCAAGATCGACCGCAAGTTGCTGGCCGGCGAGTTCCTGGCCAGGCAGAGCGATGCTAGCGCGGCAAACAAAGCAAAGGATCCGCGGTGAACGAAGCGCAGCGAACGCCTCCCAGCCACGTCCCCATGGACCACTTCCCCGTGGTAGACGGCGAACTCGTCGTTGGCGGCATGGCATTGACACGACTTGCCGCGCGTGTCGGTCAGACGCCGTTCTACGCCTACGACCGCGAGCTGCTGACGCGGCGGGTCGGCGAACTGCGCGCCGCGCTGCCGCCGAACTTGAAGCTGCACTACGCGATGAAAGCCAACCCGATGCCGGCATTGGTCTGCCATATGGCCGGATTGGTCGATGGCATCGACGTCGCCTCGGCCGGCGAGCTGAAAGTCGCCCTCGACGCGGGTGCAGATCCACAGCAGATCAGCTTCGCCGGGCCGGGCAAACAGCGCGCCGAATTGCGGCAGGCAGTCGCCGCCGGCATCCTGATCAATATCGAATCCTTTCGTGAAGTCGGTGAGCTGGCGGCAATCCGCGCAGAGACCGGCAGCGAGGCACGCATTGCGGTGCGCGTGAACCCCGACTTCGAGCTCAAGAGCTCGGGAATGAAAATGGGCGGCGGCGCCAAGCAGTTCGGCGTGGACGCCGAGCAAGTGCCGGCGCTGCTCGCCGCGATAGGCAGCGCCGGCCTGTCCTTCGAAGGCTTCCACCTCTTTGCCGGTTCGCAGAACCTCAAGCCGGAAGCCATCGTTGAAGCACAGCGCAAGAGTTTCGAGCTCGCCTTGCGCCTGGCCCAGTCCGCTCCCGCGCCGGTGCGTTTCCTCAACCTGGGCGGCGGCTTCGGCATTCCCTACTTCCCCGGCGAACCGCATCTGGATCTGGCACCGATCAGCGCCGGCCTGGCGAGCATTGCCGAGCGGGCAGCGGCGGAACTCCCGCAAGCCGAACTGGTCGTTGAACTTGGACGCTATCTGGTCGGCGAAGCGGGCATCTACGTCAGCCGCATCGTCGACCGCAAGATTTCGCGCGGGCACTGCTTCCTGGTCATCGACGGCGGCCTGCATCACCATCTCTCGGCATCGGGCAATTTCGGCCAGGTCATTCGCAAGAACTACCCGGTGGCCATCGGCAACCGGATGACGGCAAGCGCACGTGAAACGGTATCGGTGGTCGGCCCACTATGCACGCCTCTCGACCTGCTGGCTGACCGAATGGAGCTGGCGCGGGCCGAAGCGGGCGATCTGGTCGTGGTCTTTCAGTCGGGCGCCTATGGTTTTACCGCCAGCCCGCAGGCATTCCTTGGCCATCCCGCTTGTCTCGAGGTCATGGCATGAGCACAGTGCTGCGTCTTCAACAGCTCGCGGCGCGCGTTTCTCCCAGGGTCTTCTGATTGCGGAACGGCCTCCCTTGAAGTTTCTCCGCTTTGATCCAACGCCCTGTGCCTATCCAAGACCACGGGTATCTGCGTTGCCCAGCACGCCGGCTTTTCCGTCGCCGCTGTTGCCTCGCCGTCCGCCAACTGCACCATGGCAAGCAAACAATTTCAGGCATTTCACGCGTGGCCGATATGCGCTCCGCGAAGCGTACAGGCTAGCCGGTCTGAATGGCGACGGCGTTCTTCTGGCGCCTGCTTACCATTGCGTGACGATGTTGGATCCGGCCCTGGCTCTCGGCGCAAGAATCCATCTCTACCCTTTGCAAGCCAACCTGTCACCGGACGCGGCTGCCCTTGACAAGCTTCTTGCCGGTATCCGGCAACCAGTCAAAGCGCTGCTGGCCACGCATTACTTCGGCATCGTGCAGGACTTTTCGCATCTGCGCGCCTGGTGTGTAGAGCGCAAGATCGCGCTCGTCGAGGACTGCTCGCACGTCCTGTTTACCGAGAGCTACCGCCCAACCGGCAGCGGCATCCACGGCCATTTCGTGGTCTCCAGTCCGTACAAGTTCTTCCCCAGCGAAGATGGTGGATTACTCTTCGCCGCTGACACGCAGCTTTTCGACGAGCTGCAGACGCACTCGGCGAGCTGGCTCGACGAGCTGCGCGGCATCAAGCGCGTTCTGGACGGAAGTCGAGGCACGCCTGTGACGGCCAGCGACATTGCCTCGCTCGACTCGCAACTTGCCATCCTAGCCACCAAGCATGCCATCGCCGGCAATGACGAAATCGTCGAACGCTCGAGTCCCTCTGCCCTGTTTCAAGAAGCAATGGTTGGCAGGGCCTCCCTGCGCAGCTCACGCTTCGTCGTTGACCATTCATCTGTCGACCATGCCATCCGGCGCCGGCGCGAGAACTACAATCGCTGGACACAGGCCGCCGCTGGCCTCTCAAACTGTCGTGCGCTATTCCCGGTGTTACCGGAAGACGGCGCACCATACATGTTCCCGCTGCATATCGACCATCCAGCCATCCATTTCCATTGGCTGAAGCATCTCGGTGTGCCAATCTGGCGCTGGGACGAGATGGCCGACTCCAGTTGCAGGATCGCGCAGGACTATCGACTGCACCTCCTCCATTTGCCGTGCCATCAGGCTCTGACGAAAAATCAGATGCAGTGGATGACCTCGGCACTCTGCAAGACACTGAGCCAAATTGCCACGGGAGAGCAGTGATGGGATGGGAAATACATGTCGCCAAAACCGCCTTCGCTGCGTTCGCCGAGGAGTGGGATCGGTTGAATACCCGACTGTACGGTGGCCACCCCTTTGCCGACAGTCGCTTCATCGGACCCATGGTGGAGCTCTTCACCGACGGCAGCGAACGCCTATGCATTCACCGCACGACTGACGGTATCTCCGCGGCGCTGATTCTTCGACCAGACCGCATTGGCCGGTGGTCGACCTTCTGTCCACCCCAAAGACAGGCGACGATTCTCTTGGTCGAGGACCCTCGACTGCTCGAAACCCTGCTGGCCGCGCTACCGGGAAGAGCGTGGACGATACAACTTTGCGCCGTAGACCCGCGCTACACGCCGAATCTCTCTCGCCTGACGTTGCCGCAGGCCCGTTACCGACAAGCACAGACCATCGGAATCCGACAGGGGCCTGGATTCAGAGAGTACTGGGAAGAGCGCTCTTCAAACCTCATTAAGAATATTCGCCGCTACTCGCGGCGCGCGGAAAGCGAGCGCGGCGTCTCTCAGCTCTCCACTCTTGTCGATGTAGCATCTATGGACATGGGTTTGGAGCGCTTTGGGGCATTGGAGAGCGAAGGCTGGAAAGGAAAAGCCGGCACGGCGGTTTCACACGACAACAAGCAGGGCGCATTCTACCGCCAAGTCCTGCGGCGCTTCGCGTCTACTGGTCAGGCAGCCGTCTACGAGCTCTATCTTGGCAATACCTTGGCGTCATCGCGGCTGGTCATTACCAATGACGAGATGGCAATCATCCTGAAGACGACATATGACGAATCGCTGGCGCGATTCGCCCCTGGGCGGTTGCTGCTCTATCGCGTCATTGAGGAGCAATTCGCGCATCCGGCCAAACGAACGATCGAGTTCTATACCAATGCAACAAGGGATCAGCGGCAATGGTCCACATTCGCCTGCACCATCGAAAATATTCAAATATTCAAGAACCCACTGCATGCCGGAGCGTTCGCTTTCTTGAGAGCCGGGCGGCAGATTCTCAGGCGGGCAAA
>LBIU01000753.1 GCA_000987445.1 Candidatus Accumulibacter adiacens
TGCGCGGAATTCCGGCGACAGATGTTCGCCGTTGCGGAGGTCGACCTCGCGGGTCGGGATCGCGATTCCCTTTTCGGCGATGAATACGCGTACCAGGCGGGGGCTGGGGGCAAAATTGCAGTCATGGAAGCGCATGGCGGGTTCTCCTGTCGGTGGGCGTTTGCATACCATATCGTTGCCGGGGGCACGGGGTCAATCTGGCGGCGCGCCGCTTGCCGGTGTTGCGGGCTTCAGTCCAGGGCCTCGGCCTGATACGCACCGCAGGAAGCGAGGTCGGAGTCGCTGCCCGCGGGCAGTTGCGCCGACAATTCGCGCAGCGCGCTGCGCATGCCTTCCTCGAGGACCGGGTGATAGAAGGGCAGGCGCAGCAACGCCTGTACGCTCAGCTCGCGTTCGATGGCCAGCGCCAGCAGCTGTGCCATGTGCTCGCCGGCAGGTACGCACATCTCGCCGCCGAGCAGGCGGCCGCTGTTCCGGTCGGCATACAGGCGCATCACGCCCTTGTTGCGCTCGGCGGTTCGCGCCCGGCCCTGTCGCTTGAAACTGGCTTGCCCGATCACCACCTGCGCCGCGTCGAGTTCGGCAAGGCGCTGACCGACGACGGCGACGTTGGGATCGGCGAAGACGATCGCCAGCGGTATTCGACGACGGAAGCAGCGCAGCTCCGTCGCCGTGGCATTGATGCCGGCGATGTGGCCTTCGTCGGCGGCCTCGTGCAGCAGGGCCGCCCGACCGTTGGCGTCGCCGGCCAGAAAGACGGGCAGGTCGGCGATCTGCAGGGTGTTCGGATTCACCGGCGGCATGCCGCGTGCGTCGAGTGGGACGCCAAGTGTTTCCAGGCCCATGCCGGCGATGTTCGGGCGCCTGCCGATGGCGGCGATCACCCGGTCGGCAATGACCCGCACGGCGCCGCTGCGCACCTCAATGCCGTCGCCTGCCGGTGACAGTTCAGCGCTGGCGTCGGTGTGAACGGCGAACTCCTGATGCAGCAATTCTCGCAAAGCCCCGTCGACGGCATCGTCGCTCAGCCCGGCGAGCCGTGGGTTGCCGCCAAAGCCGGTGACTTCGACGCCCAGTCGCGACAGTGCCTGCGCGATCTCGACGCCAATCGCGCCGAGTCCGACCACCGCCATCCGGCGCGGCAGCGTTTCCATTTCGAACAGCGTGTCGGTGCTTACGATGCGTTCGCCAAAGGCGCGCCAGGCGTCAGGGATCACCGGCTGGCTGCCGCTGGCGATGATGATCCGCCGCGCATGGAAGCTGCGGTCGCCGAGGGCAACCGTCTGTGCATCGAGCAGCCTCGCGCGGCCGGCCAGGCTGCGCTCGCCCAAGTCGTCGCCTGCCTTCAGCGTGCCGCGGACGAAATCGTCGCGCAGGGCGCGCACACGACGCATCACCGCCGCGACGTCGATGCTCAGCGCGGCGCCGCCGCGAATGCCGAAAGCGTCGAAGCTGTGCCGGCGATGAAAGGCATTGGCGGCTTCGATCAGGGCCTTGGACGGCATGCAGCCGACCCGCGCGCAGGTCGTTCCGTAGGCGCCGTCGTTGATCAGCAGGAAACTATCGGTACGCTTGCGTACTTCACGCAGGGCGGC
>LBIU01000754.1 GCA_000987445.1 Candidatus Accumulibacter adiacens
GCCATGTAGGCGTGCGCCAGCTGTTCGCCGTCGTTGCTTTCTTCGGCCAGGCGCACGGCCTCCTCGGCCGCGAGCAAGGTGCTGTCGCCGCTGATCACGAAATCGGTCGCGCTTTGCGAGGTTTCCGGCATTTCCTGCTGGACCTGCGCGAGGCGCCACTGGGCCGGCCGGAAGAACTCGCCGGCGTCCTCATGCAGGCTGCCGTCGAGCAGCGCGAAAAGCGTCGATTTGCCGGCGCCGTTGCGACCGATCAGGCCGACGCGTTCGCCGGTGTTGATGGTCACCGTGGTGTTATCGAGCAACACCCTGGCGCCGCGGCGCAGGGTAACGCCTTTGAGGGTGATCATGCGGCAGGAAACTCCAGTTGGTCGTCCGACAGCATTGAGCGTGTCGGGACTTGAGGGTGGTCGGGAGGGCAGCTACCTGCGCTCAGCGGAAGATCACCGTCTTGTTGGCATGCAGCAGCACCCGATCTTCGAGGTGATAGCGCAGCCCGCGTGCCAGTACCGCCTTCTCGATGTCCTTGCCGTAACGCACCATGTCTTCGACCGAATCGGAATGGTCGATGCGAATCACGTCCTGCTCGATGATCGGCCCCTGGTCGAGTTCGCGGGTGACGTAGTGGCAGGTCGCGCCGATCAGCTTGACGCCGCGCCGGAAGGCCTGATGGTAGGGCCGGGCACCGACGAAGCTGGGCAAGAACGAGTGATGGATGTTGATCATCTGTCCCGGGTAGCGGGCGCACATCTCCGGGGGCAGAATCTGCATGTAACGGGCCAGGACCATGGTGTCGCCCTTGACTTCGTCATAGATGCGACAGATTTCGGCATGTGCCGCCTGCTTGTTGTCGGCATTGATCGGCACGTGGTGGAAAGGGATGCCATGCCACTCGACGAAGGCCTTGAAAGTGTCGTGATTCGAGATTACGCACGGGATCTCGATGTCGAGTTCCTTCGATTGCCAGCGTGCCAGAAGGTCGTAGAGGCAGTGCTCCTGCTTGCTGACCATCAGCACCACGCGCCGCTTGACTGCCGAGTCGCTGATCTTCCAGTCCATCGACAGTTCTGCTGCCAGTGGCGCGAAGCGCTCGCGGAACTCGGCCAGATGAAAGGGCAGCGAGTCGGCCTTCACCTGCATGCGCATGAAATAGCGGCTGCCGTGGTCATCGTTGCCGTCATCGGCATGATAGCTCGATTCGAGAATCCAGCCCTGGTGTTGGGCGATGAAGCCCGAGATGCGGGCGATGATGCCGATCTGGTCGGGACAGGATCCGGAAAGGGTGTAGAAACGTTTTGTCTGCATGCGGCGACAGTCCTAGGTGGCCGCGCGCGCGGCGAAGGCTTTGTCGATCTCGGCACGCAGTTCGGCGAAGGTCTGGGTGACCGGATACTGCGGGAACTCCTCGATCACTTTTTCGGGCGGGCGAAAGAGGATGCCGGCGTGGGCTTCGCCGAGCATCGCCGTGTCGTTATACGAATCGCCCGCGGCGACCACCGAGAAGCGGAGTTCCTTCAGGCGTTGCACGGCCTCACGCTTCTGGTCAGGCATGCGCAGCCGGTAGTTCACCACCTGGCCATCGGCGTCGGCTTCCAGACTGTGGCAGAACAAGGTCGGCCAGCCGAGCTGACGCATCAGAGGATGGGCAAACTCGTAAAAGGTATCCGAAAGGATGATCAGCTGATAGGTCTCGCGCAGTCCGTCGACGAACGCACGGGCGCCGTCGACCGGTCCCATCTCGGCGATGACTTTCTGGATGTCCGGCAGACCGAGCTTGTTCTCCGCCAGGACGGCCAGCCGGTAGCTCATCAGCTTGTCATAGTTGGGTTCGTCGCGGGTGGTGCGGCGAAGCTCTGGAATGCCGGTGCGCGCGGCGAATTCGATCCAGATTTCGGGGACGAGTACGCCTTCGAGGTCAAGGCAGACGATTTGCACGGCAGGCTCCCGGTGGGTGAGATTTGGCAAAAAAGCGAGATTCTACCAAATCCGCTCTGTCAGGTCCGCAGAGCGACCGCCCTCGGGCGATCGCGTGGCTGGAACGGCCGCTGCGACTGCGCGCGTTCGCTTTCCGGTGCAGGCCCGATCCTTCACTCCTTCGCTCCTTCGCTGACCGCAGACGCCAGCCGGCAGTGGCCGCGGCCGCCCTCCTTGGCCTGGTACATGGCGCGGTCGGCAGCCAGCAGCAGGCGGTCGGTGTCGTCGGCGTCCCGCGGCCACAAGGCGACGCCGATGCTGGCGCCGACCTGGACGGTATGCCTGTCGATGGTCGCCGGGCGGCTCAGGGTGGCGATGATCTTGGCGCCGACGGCCAGTGCCTGGTCGTCGTCGAGGACGCTCTCGACGACGACCACGAACTCGTCGCCACCGAGGCGAGCGACGGTATCGGAGACGCGCACGCAGTCCTGTAGGCGGTTAGCGATGGTCTCGAGCAGTTGGTCGCCGATGGCATGCCCGTGCGTGTCGTTGACCCATTTGAAGCCGTCAAGATCGATCATCAGCAGCGCAAAAATGTCGCCGCTGCGTCTGGCGCGGGCAATGATTCGCCGCAATTCGTCGTAAAGCAGGGCACG
>LBIU01000755.1 GCA_000987445.1 Candidatus Accumulibacter adiacens
TTCGTTCGCCTGGTGGACAATTTGCAGTGGCGTGGCTGGATCGGCGCCCTGGTGATGCTGCTCTCCTTTATCGCCGGCGTACTCATCGATCGCATCGGTTCCGGCCAGAACATCAACCTGCTGGCGCCACCGGTGCTCGGCTTGCTGAGCTGGAATCTGGCCGTCTATTTTTCTATCCTCGGCAGCAGCTTGCGCCGTGGCGGCAAGCCTGCCAGCGAAGCGGGCCCATTGCGCCGCGTGCTGGTCGGCTTCCTGGCCGGCAGCGGTCGCCGGCTAAAGCAACGCGGGGTGCGGATGCCGATGCCCGTCCAGCCCAGGTTGCTCAACGACTGGAGCCAGATCGCCGCCCCGCTGTACGCTGCACGGGTTGCCCGCCTGCTGCACTTCTCCGCGGCGCTATTTGCCACCGGCCTCATCGCCGGCCTCTATCTGCGCGGGCTCGCTTTCGAATACCGCGCCGGCTGGGAGAGCACTTTTCTTGGCGCCGAAGCGGTACACCGCCTGCTCAGCGTCGTGCTGGCACCCGGGCTCTGGCTCACCGGAAGCGTTCTGCCCGACATCGACGGACTGGCGGCCATCCGCTTCGGCGTCCTGCCAGCCACCGAAAATGCCGCGCCATGGTTGCACCTTCTCGCCGCGACACTGCTCATCGTCGTCATCGTGCCACGCGTCATCCTCGGCATTGCCAGCGGCCTGCTCGAACGGCACCGCAGCCGCCGCCTGCTCGGCGACTTTGGCGACCCCTATTACCAGCGCCTGCTGCACGGCTACCAGGCCGGACCGCTTCACCTGAGCGTCATCCCCTATAGCTATCATCCGGCCACAGCCACGATGACCGGGCTGCAGCGACTGCTCGGGCGCGTCTTCGGCGACAACGCACAGATCGAGTGGGCGGTGCCGCTGCGCTATGGTGAAGAAGGGACGCTGCCCGCGCCCGCGCAAGGCGACGGCCGCGCGCCGGTCGTCGCGCTGTTCAGCCTGGTCGCCACCCCGGAGCGCGAAACCCAGGGCGCCTTCCTGCGTGCCGTGCGCACCCGAGA
>LBIU01000095.1 GCA_000987445.1 Candidatus Accumulibacter adiacens
GCTCGCCAGCACGACTCAATCCTCGTCGTCGCAGTCCCCGTCGTGGGTGTGACCG
The DNA here is from genome assembly GCA_000987445.1 of Candidatus Accumulibacter adiacens. GTDB lineage: Bacteria > Pseudomonadota > Gammaproteobacteria > Burkholderiales > Rhodocyclaceae > Accumulibacter > Accumulibacter adiacens. The sequence continues at coordinate 56 of LBIU01000095.1, forward strand.
TGGCTGATTTCTTCGGCAGTCGCCGGGCGAACACTGGTCACCGTACAGGTAAACACCAGCGCCATTCCCGCCAAGGGGTGGTTGCCGTCGAGAACCACCTTGTCGTCGGCCATTTCCGTCACCCGATAGATCAGCACGTCCTCGTCGTCGTCATCGTCGCTGGCCCCCTCGGGCACTCCTTCAAACTGCATGCCAACCTGCAACTCCTCGGGGAACTGCGCGCGCGGCTCGACCTGGACGAGCGCTGCATCGTACTCACCGAAAGCATCCTCCGGCTGCATCTTGACGATCACCGATTCGCCAACCTTCTTGTCGTGCACCGCTTCTTCGATCAGCGGAAAGATGTCGTCGTAGCCCCCGTGCAGGTAGACCAGCGGCTCCTGACCGGGATCGATCAGCCCGCCCTCGAAATCGGCGACGCTGTAGTCGAGGGTAACGACGGTGTTCTTGGCAACTTGCATGTTCATGAATTGAGTTCCTTCACCATGCGCAACATTTCGAGCGCGTGGCCTTTGGCGGTCACTCCGTAAAGCGCGAAACGGAGAACGCCTTGTTTGTCGATGACGAAAGTCGAGCGGACGATGCCGTACTTCTTGGCACCATTCACTTCCTTCGCCTGCCAGACACCGTAGCGCTTGCAAGCAGCTCCTTCGCTATCGGAAAGGAGGGAGACCGAAATCCCGTGCTTGTCTCTGAATTCGGCGTGCCTGATGCAGTCATCGCGGCTGATGCCGATGATCGTGCAATCGTGGCGCGCGAACTGATCCTCATGATCCGAGAAATCGGTCGCCTGCAAGGTGCAGCACGGCGCGTCATCTCTCGGGTAGAAAAAGAGAATGACATTACTCTTACCTTGAAACTGGGCAATATCGATGAGTTCCATGTCCGCATCGGGGAGGACGAACATCGGCGCTGCCTGTCCTGCTTTCAGCATGGTGACCCCTCAAAGACCCTCGCCGTTCGCACACGAAGAGGCGAGTGAAGCCGATTCTAACCAAGCTTCCGGCAACTGACCATAAGAAAGCAGTGCCCGGACAGGCTACAATGGGCTCTCGATCAGCGTGTTTGGTGACTTCGTGACTGCGGCTAGACTCCAGGCACGTGCCAGGCACACCGCAAACCCCTTCCCCGCTCCAGCGCCGTGCGGAGTGAAGGATACCCGCCATCCTCCTGCGCCGCAAACCCGGAGAGCGACCTCATGACTTCCTTTCGACCTTTGCTGCTCGGCCTACCTCTGCTGCTCCTGCTGCTCGCCGCCCCGGCGCCGGCAGCAAGCAGCGACGAGGCCACGACCACGACCATCGATCTTTCCGCCGAGGCCGCCCGACCGGCAGCCAATGATCTGGCGCGCGCCTCGGTCTTTGCCGAGGCCAGCGGCGCGACGCCGGGCGAACTGGCGACGCGGGTCAACGGCCTGATCAACGACGCCCTGAAAACCGCAAGGACCTACCGCAGCGTCAAGACCCAAAGCGGCGCCATGCACACCTCTCCGATCTATGCCAAGGGCAACAAGATCGAAGGCTGGCGAATGCGCTCCGAGCTGACCCTGGAGTCGCGCGACAGCGCCGCCCTCTCGGAACTGCTCGGCAAGCTCCAGAGCTCGCTGGGCGTCGCCAACCTGATGATGCTGCCGAGCCCGGAAACCCGGCAACAGGTCGAAAGCGAGGCCATCATCGACGCCATCGCCGCCTTCAAGCTGCGCGCCAAGACGGTCGCCGACGCACTGGGCACGGGCTACCGGATCAAGCAGCTGTCGATCAACAGCGGCGGCCGCCCCCCCGGTCCGCCGATGATGCGCGCGGCAGCCATGGCTTCGGCCGATGCCGCACCGATGCCGTTGGAAGCCGGCGAGACGCAAATCCGGGCAACGATTTCAGGCCAGATCGTACTTACGGAATAGTCGAAACGGGGACCGCGGCGGCAGCCGCGGCCCGCGGCCGATCGGGAATCTGAACGAAAACCTCGTCCTGCTTGACCATCCCGAGTTCGAAGCGCGCACGCTCTTCGATGGCTTCGTAACCCTGCTTCAGGTCACGCGCTTCGGCATCGAGGCCTGCGTTGCGCATCTCGAGGGCGAGGTTGATTTCCTTTTGTTCCTGCAGCTGCCGAGCGACATCCCACACCCGCAGCCAGCCGCCCTTGCCGATCCACAGGGGCGCCTGCAGCAAGGCGATGACCACCAATAGTCCGACAGCAAGCCAGCGCACGGTGCGGGACGTCTATGGCGTCGGCAGGTCAGGACAGATTGTAGAAGGCCTCACGGCCCGGGTAACCCGCCGTATCGCCGAGGTCCTCCTCGATGCGCAGCAGCTGGTTGTACTTGGCGATGCGGTCGGAACGCGACAGCGAACCGGTCTTGATCTGCAGCGCGTTCATGCCGACGGCGATATCGGCAATGGTGCTGTCCTCGGTCTCGCCGGAACGATGCGAAATAACCGCGGTGTAGCCGGCGCGTTTGGCCATCTCGATGGCCGCGAACGTCTCCGAGAGGGTGCCGATCTGATTGATCTTGATCAGGATCGAGTTGCCGATTCCCTGCTTGATGCCTTCCTTGAAAATCCGGGTGTTGGTGACGAAGACATCGTCGCCGACGATCTGCACGTTCTTGCCGAGTCGAGCGGTGAGCACTTTCCAGCCGTCCCAGTCGTTTTCGGCCATCCCGTCCTCGATCGAAACGATCGGGAAACGATCGGCAAGATTGGCCAGGTAGTCGGTCAGTTCGTGCGCGTTCAGCTGCAGGTTTTCGCCCTGCAAATGATAGCGACCATCCCGGTACAACTCGGAGGCCGCGCAGTCGAGGCCAATGAGGACGTCCGCGCCAGGCGCATAACCGGCATTCTCGATGGCGGTCACGATCAATTCCAGCGCTTCGGCGTGGCTGCCGAGATTGGGAGCAAAGCCCCCTTCGTCGCCGACCGCGGTCGAGAAGCCTTTCTTGTGCAGCAACTTCTTGAGCGCATGAAAAACCTCGGCACCGCAGCGCAGCGCTTCGCGGAACGAGTTCTGGCTGACCGGCAGAATCATGAACTCCTGGAAATCGAGGCTGTTGTTGGCGTGTTCGCCACCGTTGATGATGTTCATCATCGGCACCGGCATCTGCATCGGCCCGGAACCGCCGAAATAGCGGTAGAGCGGCAGCCCCGACTCCTCGGCCGCGGCCTTGGCGACGGCCATCGACACCGCGAGCATGGCGTTGGCACCGAGACGTGCCTTGTTGTCGGTGCCGTCGAGATGAATCAGCGTCTGATCGATGAACGCCTGCTCCTGGGCGTCGAGACCGATGATGGCCTCGGAAATCTCGGTGTTCACGTTTTCAACGGCTTGCAGCACACCCTTGCCCAGATAGCGCGCGGCATCCTCATCACGCAATTCGATGGCTTCACGCGACCCGGTCGACGCACCCGAGGGCACTGCTGCCCGGCCCATGACGCCGGATTCGAGGAGAACGTCACATTCGACAGTAGGGTTGCCGCGCGAGTCGAGAACCTCACGGGCGACAACATCAACGACAGAGCTCATGATCTTTCCCTTGTCTGCAAAAACACTAGATTGGTAATCCCTCGACGAGCAGGATGTTCATCTTCGCCGCATGCTTGCGCGCGGCGATCGCTGCCTGATACTCGGGAGAATAATAGAACTTCCTGGCCTGTTCGAGCGAATCGAACTCGACGATCACCAGACGCTCCGGCTTCGACCAGTCGCCTTCGAGAACCTCGGCATGCCCGCCGCGGACGAGATAGCGACCGCCGTACTGCGCGATCGCGGCCTGGGCCAGCTGCTTGAAGGTCGCGTAGGCCACTGGATCGCTGAGCTTCGCTTCGACCAACAGATAAGCCGCCACTATCGCGATTCCTCGAAGCCGGCCGCCTTGACCAGCCGATCAAGTGCCACCAGCGTCGTCAGCAGGCTCTCCATGCGCGCCAGTGGCCAGCTGTTGGGGCCGTCGGAGAATGCCTTTTCGGGACAGGGATGGGTTTCCATGAACAGCCCGGCAATTCCCACCGCCACCGCTGCGCGCGCCAGCACCGGCACGAATTCGCGCTGGCCGCCCGAGACGCTCCCCTGACCGCCCGGCAACTGCACTGAATGGGTGGCGTCGAAAACGACCGGGCAAGCGGTCTCACGCATGATCGCCAGACTGCGCATGTCCGAAACCAGATTGTTGTAACCGAAGGAGGCGCCGCGCTCGCAGACCATGACCGTATCCGCGCCAGCCGCCGCATCACGGGCCTTGGCGACGACATTGCGCATGTCGGCGGGCGCGAGAAACTGCCCTTTCTTGATGTTCACCGGCTTGCCGGCAGCGGCAACGGTCTGGATGAAATCGGTCTGCCGACAGAGGAAGGCGGGCGTCTGCAGGACATCGACCACAGCGGCAACGGCAGCGACATCTTCCTGGCGATGGACATCGGTAAGCACCGGGACGCCGATCTGGCGGCGCACTTCCGAAAGAATCTGCAGACCGGCGTCAACGCCGGGCCCGCGCTCCGTCCGCCCCGAGCTGCGGTTGGCCTTGTCGTACGAAGCCTTGAAAATGTACGGCAGGCCGAGACGCGCACAGACTTCTTTCAGCTGTCCGGCAATATCGATGCACAAGGCCAGCGACTCGGCGGTACACGGGCCGGCAATCAGGAATAGTGGCTGCTCGACGCCCGCTTCAAAGCCGCACAGTTTCATGACTTCGCCTGGTAAGCCGCGGCGGCGACCACAAAGGAGGTAAACAGCGGGTGGCCCTTGCGCGGCGACGAGGTGAATTCGGGGTGAAACTGGCAGCCGAGGAACCACGGATGGCTG
>LBIU01000756.1 GCA_000987445.1 Candidatus Accumulibacter adiacens
CGCATCTACAACACCCGTTCCAGTGACTACCAGTTCAAGGTACAGCGCGTCGTCGATGGCAGCGCGCCGCTGACGCTGGACAGCCGCGTCGACGGTCGCCTCGACCATCCCGGTCAGCGCCAGGCCCATAGCTTCACGCTGGCCGCGCCGACGCAGTTGCTGTTCGACTCGCTGACCTACGACAACGATTTCAACTGGAGCCTGGTCGGGCCGCGCGGCAGCGAGGTCTCCGGGCGCAGCTTCGTGTACTCGGACTCGGCCGAGTTCAGCGGCAATCCGCTGCTGAGTCTGGCCGCCGGGACCTACACCCTGACCGTCGACGGCCGTCGGGACACGGTCGGTGCCTATGCCTTTCGCTTGCTGAATCTGGCCACGGCCAGCAGTGTCGTGGCTTACGACAGCGAGGTCAGCGGCACGCTCAGTCCGGGTAGCATGACCGCCGTCTACAAGTTCTCCGCCAGCGCAGGTGACCAGGTGCGCTTCGAGCGCCTCGCGCTCAGCGGCGGCAGCCCGTACTGGCGTCTGCTGGACGAGAGCGGCTTTCAGGTCCTTGCGCCCGAGACTTTCGCTGACCGGGCGAGTACCAGCCTGCGCCTTGGTGGCACCTACTACCTGTTGGTCGAAGGCCGCAGCTGGGAAAATGGCGCGATCGATTACCGCTTCAAGCTCGCGCTGCAGGGCAACACGCCGGTTGCGGCGCTCACCGGAACGAGTATCGCCCTGGGATCCACCGTCAACGGAGCGCTGGCCGCCGCCGGCGAGGTGGACGACTACGTCTTCGACCTCGCCGGACCGTCGCGACTGTATTTCGACAGCTTCGCGCCCACCGACAGCGGCGAGTTCCACTGGTCGCTGGTCGGCCCGCGCGGTACCGAGGTCACCGATCGAAGTACTTACTACTCGGAGTCCTACGAGTTCGGCAACGGCAATCCGGTCCTCGAGCTACCGCTCGCCGGACGCTATCAGATCCGTATTTGGGGTGCCGGCAGTACCACTGGCGGCTACGGCTTCCGCGTCCTGAACCTCGCCGATGGCGTCACGGTGACGCCCGGGACGCCGGTCACGGCGAGCCTGAATCCGGCCAACGAAAGCGACGTCTATCATTTCGCCGCCAACGCCGGCGAGCGCGTCTTCTTCGACCGCCAGACCTTAGACCCGGCCAGGTCGAACTGGGTGAGCTGGCGACTGCTCGACCCCTTTGCGCGTCAGGTCTGGGGGCCGGCGAATTTCTAC
>LBIU01000757.1 GCA_000987445.1 Candidatus Accumulibacter adiacens
TGTTGTGGTCCGATCCGCAGCCTTACCTGCCGGCGCCGCTGCTGGTGCGCCGCGGCGACGCGATCGGTGTCTTCGTCGCGCAGGGCAAGGTCGCCCGCTTCGTCGTCCTGCCCGGCGCGCAGGAGGGCCGCGCGACAGCCGTCGCGCTGCCGGCGGAGACGCGCGTCGTCGTCCGCGGCCAGGCGACGCTGCAAGACGGCGCGGCGCTCAGGTAGGGTGCGCGCGACAAGATGAGACTGCTGCGCGCGCTGATCTCGAACCATCCCCTGGCCAACGTCGCCTTCGCGGTGGTGTTGCTGCTCGGCCTGCTCAGCTACCTGACGATGCCGCGCGAGCAGGACCCGGAGATCAATTTCAACTGGGTGAGCATCATCACCGCGCTGCCGGGTTCGAGCGCCGAGGAAGTCGAGCGGCTGGTCACCAACCCGCTCGAGGACGGCATCAAGGGCGTTGCCGACGTGCGCTTCGTGATTTCGACCTCGCGCGAGAACATCTCGACGATTCTGGTTCGCTTTCGCGAAATCTCCGAGCGCACTTTCGACAAGCGCATGAACGACCTGCGCCGCGAAATCCAGAACAAGTCGAAATCGGAGCTGCCGCCCGAGGCCAAGGATCCGCTGGTGACGGAGATCACCACGTCGAACGGTTTTCCGACGGCCTCGATCCTGCTCGTCGGGCAGGCCGACGACGAGACGCTGCGCCTGAACGCACGCCGCATCAAGGGCGATCTGGAGCGCATGGGCGGCGTTGATTCGGTCATCGCTTCCGGCTTGCGCGATCCGGAGCTGCTGATCAGTGTCAGGCCGCAGGCGCTGGCGGCGCGCGGGCTGACCAGCACCGATGTCGCCGACAGCGTGCGTGACTGGTACCGCGATGTGTCCGGCGGCACGCTGAAAGGGCGGGGCAGCGCCTGGTCGGTCGGCGTCACAGGGGTGGTCACCGACCCCGAGTCGCTGGCCACGCTGCCGGTGATGTCGGCCTCGCGGCCCGGTGTTTCGGCGCGGCTCGACGAGGTGGCGGGCATCGAGCGCGCGCGCGCGCCGGCGACGCAATACTCGTCCACCGACGGCCGCGACGCGATTTCGCTGGCGATCAACAAGAAAGCCGGCAGCAACACCCTCGAACTGGTCGACCG
>LBIU01000758.1 GCA_000987445.1 Candidatus Accumulibacter adiacens
TCGGCCCAGTTCACGATGGCGCCGAGATTGGCGGTGAGCGGGTCGGTGAGCAGCTGCCCGGCAGCGTCGTAGGCGATCGGGGTACCGAGATCGTCGTCATCGAGATGACGGACGAGGATCAGGCGACCGGCGCTGTCGTAGCGGTAGGCGATGGCGGTCGTACCGGCTTCGCCCGCACCGTCGGGAGCGGTAAGGCGGACGATGCGTCCAGCGCTGTCGCGCTGGAAGTCGAGCCGCTCTTTCAAGCCGCCGCCGACCGCCACGATGCCGGCGTCCGAGACCAGCCAGGATCGGCCGTCGGTGAAGCGGATGCCGGTGATCGTCCCTTGCGCGTCGAGCAGGTAGCGCGTGCCGTCGGGGGCGGTCAGGGTGTAGGCGCTGGGCACCCAGGGCAGGCCGCTGTCGCGCTCGTAGAGGCGGTCGCCCTGGCGCTGGAGGTTGTCCGCGCCAGCGTGCTCGAGGTCGGCCTGTGCCTGCAGCGTCCAGCCCCGGTCGCTGCTGAACGAGGGTCGCCAGAGCTGCGCTGCGCCGGCTTCGTCGCCCAGGCGCTCGTTGTGTGCGCCGAGGGTGAAGGAAAGCTGGGTCAGGCCAGCTTCGGCGTCGGCGAGGTCGGCGGGGACGCTCAGCCAGACGCGCGCGCCCAGCGACCACGGCGCGATCGCGCCATTGGCCAGGGTTGCGGGCTGGTCGCTGCTCAGCTGGCTGGCGAGCAGCGGCAGCGTCCAGTTGCCGAAGTCGCCGCGCTTGCCTTGCGCTGCGCCAACGCCTGGCTCGCGCCAGTGGCGAGCGAACGCCAGGGTGTGGCCGGCGAGGGTCAGCCGGGCGTCGGCCTGGCTGTGGCTGGCGAAAGTCTTGCTGGTGCTGTCGATGATCAGTCGGCTGGCGATTTCGCTGCTCCGGCCGGCGAGGTCCCAGGCGGTCAGGCGCAGCTGGTAGAGGCCGTTGTCGAGCTTTTGCGGATCGAGCGTCGCCAGGGACAGCGTCTGCGCGACGCTGATCGCCGGCGTTTCGGCCTCGGCCAGCGTTTGCCAGCGATTGCTGCCGAGCGCGGCAATCTGCAGTTGCCAGCCCATCAGTTGCGTTTCGACGACATCGGCGCTCAGGGCCGTGCTGGTGCGCAGTTCGTAGGGCACGGCGTCGGCGCTGGCGCCAGACATCGCGCCGCTCCACGCGAGTTGCGGCGCGGCGCTATCGGCCGGATCCTTGATGCGCAGGGTCTGCGTGTGGCTGGCACTGAAGCCGTCGCGGTCGGTGGCGATGACGCGCATCTCGATCAGCCCCGGCTGGCTGGCGCGGAGCCTGATGCGGCCGGCGCTGTCCAGCGCGACGCTCTGCCAGCTCGCCGGGTCGCTTTCC
>LBIU01000096.1 GCA_000987445.1 Candidatus Accumulibacter adiacens
GTCGAAATCATCAAGCGTGGGCCAGTCTCCGAGCGCAGCATGGAAATCGGTCAGAAGATCGGCATGGCGCTCCTGTTCATGCTGATGGCTTTCGCTTTCTACAACGATATCAATCGACTGTTTTCCGGCTGAACTCATGAACAAATCCCTGCTCGCGGGTCTGGTGGCTGCCCTGTTTGCGTCCGGCGCCACGGCCATGGAGCCGTTTACGGTCAAGGACATTCGTGTCGAGGGCATTCAACGCGTCGAAGCCGGGACGGTGTTCAGCTATATGCCGATCAAAGTCGGCGAAACGATGGATGACGAGAAGGCGGCGCAGGTCATCAAGACCTTGTTCGCCACCGGTTTCTTCAAGGACGTGCGCATTGAAATCGACGGCAACATATTGATCGTCGTGGTCCACGAGCGACCGGCGATTGCACAGATCGACTTCGTCGGCCTGAAGGAGTTCGACAAGGAACAGCTGCTCAAGGGGCTAAAGGAGGTGGGGATCTCCGTCTCGCGTACCTTCGACCGAGCGACGCTCGAGAAAGCCGAGCAGGAACTGAAACGCCAGTATCTGTCGCGTGGCCGGTATGCGGTGACCATCACTACCACCATCACGCCGCTGGACCGCAATCGCGTGGCGATCAACTTCACCATCGACGAGGGGGACACTGCCAAGATCAGGCAGATCAACATCGTTGGCGCAGACGCCCTAAAGGAGAAGGATCTGCTCGGCGTGATGGAGCTGAAGACGCCCAGCTGGATCAGTTGGTACACCAAGAGTGACCAGTATTCGAAGCAGAAGCTGGCGGCAGATCTCGAAACGCTGCGTTCGTATTACCTGGATCGAGGCTTTCTGGAGTTCAACATCGAGTCCACGCAGGTTTCGATCAGCCCCGACAAGCAGGATATCTACATTACGATCAGCATCAAGGAAGGCGAGCGTTATCGGGTTTCCTCGGTGAAGCTCGCCGGTGATCTGATCCTGCCGGAGGCGGAGTTCCGGGAGTCGGTGAAGATCAAGCCGGGCGACGTCTTCTCGCGCGAAAAACTCAACGAGAGTACCAAAACGATTGGCGACAAGCTGGGCGCCCAAGGCTACGCGTTTGCCAACGTCAACGCGGCGCCGGAACTCGACCAGGAGAAGCATCTGGTCGCGTTCACGATTTTCGTCGATCCCGGCAAGCGCGCCTATGTCCGGCGGATCAACATCACCGGTAACACCAAGACGCGCGACGAGGTCATTCGTCAGGAAGTGCGCCAGATGGAAGGCGCCTGGTACGACGCGAGCCGGGTCGTGAAGTCACGTGAGAGAATCGACAGGACCGGCTACTTTGGCGAGGTCAACGTCGAGACGCCGCCAGTCCCGGGGACCATTGACCAGGTTGATGTCAACATCAACGTGGCCGAAAAGTCGACCGGCAATATCTCCCTCGGCGCCGGCTACTCCAGTTCGGAGAAGGTGATCCTGTCCGGTTCGATATCGCAGTCGAATATTTTCGGTAGCGGCAAGTTCCTGGCCTTGCAGGTGAACACGGGCAAGTTGAACCGGACGCTCGGGATCAACTATACCAATCCTTACTTCACGGTTGACGGTATCAGTCAGGGCTTCGATCTCTACTACCGGACGCTCAACCCGACTTCTCTTGGCTACGCATTCCAGTCCACGTCATACGGAGGTGGCATCCGTTTTGGCTATCCACTGACCGAGAAAGACTCGCTGACCTTGGGTTTGGCGATAGATCAAACGGATATCGACATCACGCCGATTACCCTGGCGACGCCGATCCAGTATGTCCAGTTCCAGGCGCAGAACGGGGACTCCAATTTGACCCTGCCGGCGACCGTGGGCTGGGTGCGTGACACTCGGAACAGCGCCATCTATCCGACCAAGGGCGGAACCCAGCGCGCTGGACTGGAGGTGGCGATTCCCGGCGTCGACCTGACGTTCTATCGAGCGACCTATCAGAATCAGCAATACTTTGAAATCGTCAAGGACCTGGTGCTGATGCTCAATGTCGACCTCGGCTACGGGGACGGTTTGTCGGGGCAGACCTTGCCGTTCTACAAGAACTTCTATGCTGGTGGGGTCGGTTCGGTGCGTGGTTACGACACTGCCAGTCTCGGCCCGGTCGATCCCCAGTATCCGGATACCCGTCTCGGCGGCACGAAAAAGGTGGTGTTCAATTCGGAAATCCTGATGCCGTTTCCGGGAATCGACAAGTCCTTCCGCTTCGGTCCGTTCTTTGATGCCGGCAACGTCTTTACCGACGACTACACCTATGCCAGTGAAGGCTTGCGGACCTCGGTCGGCCTCACGGCGGCTTGGATTTCACCGCTCGGACCGCTGAAATTCAGCTACGGTCAGCCGATCAACGAGCAAAGTAATGATAAACTCCAAAAGTTCCAGTTCCAGTTTGGGACGACTTTCTAACGTTCATGACCTGCCGCGATTCCCCAGATAATGAAGGTCATGGCCGTCGCCCTCACGCGCAGTGTGCTTTCCGGCGTGCACGGAGCATGCTCCATGAGTTGCCCGTCTCACTTCCCGGCCCTAATTGCCTACGGGAACGGTATTTCGCGAGTCGCGACGCAACTTCACATTAACTCAGGAGAACAAGCTTGAAGAAGACGATTGCCAGTCTGCTGGTTGTGTTGATGGCCTCGCTGCCGGCGTCCTACGCTTCGGCGGTGGATCAACTCAAGGTGGGGTACGTGAATACCCAGCGTCTTTTCCGCGACGCCCCGGCAGCCGTGCGAGCGGCCAAGAAGATCGAGCAGGAGTTCTCCAAGCGCGACCAGGATTTGCAGCGTCTGGCCAAGCAGTTGCAAGGCTTGCAGGAAACGCTCGAGAAGAATGGTGTGACCATGGCCGAGCCCGAGCGCCGTGCAAAGGAGAAGGACCTTGGTGAGTTGTCGCGCGAGTTTCAGCGCAAGCAACGTGAGTTTCGTGAGGATCTGAACCTGCGCCAGAACGAAGAGAACGCGGCGATCATCGAAAGAGCCAACAAGGCGATCAAGCAGCTTGCCGAAAATGAGAAGTACGACCTGATCGTCCAGGACGTGGTCTGGGTCAGCCCGAAACTCGACATCACCGACAAGGTCATACAGGCCTTGTCCGATCCCCGGGACGCAAGGTAAGCCCATCACGTGAAAGTCGCCTACGCGACTCACGAGCCTCCCTGCTCTCCCGGCGGGGCGGGGAATTCAGGGAGCATGCTCGCTGCCCGGCGAATGATGCCGGCGTGCAAGCCGGAATGCGCGCTGCAAGTGGAGGGGGCGGTGATGACGTTCATGGTCTGGGGTGTATCGACAGGCCATGACCGTTAACTCGCCTGGCAAGGAAATGAAGGTGTCAGGAGGTCTGCGGCTAGACGAGATCGTCGCCTGTCTTGGCGGCGTGCTTGAAGGCGATGGCTCGGTGCGCGTGTCGCAGGTCGGCAGCCTTCTTTCGGCAGGCGCTGGGCGCATCGCTTTTCTCGCCAGTTCCAGATATCGCCAGCAGCTGAAAACAACGCGCGCGACGGCGGTCATTGTGCCGCCGCAGTTTTCGCAAGAAACTTCGCTGCCGCGAATCGTGCACCCCAATGCCTACGCCTACTATGCGCGGGTCGTGGCCTTGCTCAATCCGACCCGGCAACGTCGGCGCGGTGTCCAATCCGGAGCCGTGGTCAAGTCGGAACTACCCGCATCGGTCAGTGTTGGTGAGAACGCCGTCATCGGCGAGCGCGTGCGCATTGGCGAGAACGTCACCGTTTACCCCGGCTGTGTGATCGGTGACGAGGCCGTGATCGGTGACGATTCCGTGCTCTACGCGAACGTCGTTCTCTATGACGGCTGCGTCGTCGGCAAGCGGGCGATTATTCACGCCGGTGCGGTCCTCGGCGGCGACGGCTTCGGCTTTGCCAAGGAGGGTGAGCAGTGGGTCAAGATTCCGCAAATCGGCCGGGTAGTGATCGGTGACGATGTGGAGATCGGGGTCAACACCGCAATCGACCGCGGTGCACTGGACGATACGGTCATCGGCAACGGCGTCAAACTCGACAATCAGATTCAGATTGGGCACAACGTCAGTATCGGTGAGCATGCGGCGATGGCCGGCTGTGTCGGGATCGCCGGCAGTACCCGCATCGGGCGTCGCTGTACCGTCGGTGGTGCCGGCATGATCATCGGTCACCTGGAACTCGCCGACGACGTGCATATCTCGGCGGGCAGTATGGTGACCAAGAGCCTGCCCCGAGCCGGCCAGTACACCAGCATCTTTCCGCTCGAAGGGCACCAGGAGTGGTTGCACAATGCGGCTCAGATCAAGCGTCTGGCGAGACTCGCCGAGCGGGTCGCCGAACTTGAAAAGAAACTCGAACAAAGGGAGAAGACGACTTGAACGCAATGGATATCCACGAAATTCTCGAACATCTGCCGCACCGCTATCCGTTTCTTCTGGTCGATCGGGTGCTCGATTTCGAGCTCGGCAAGTCAATCCATGCCTACAAGAACGTGACCGTCAATGAACCGTTTTTTGTCGGTCACTTTCCGCACCACCCGGTGATGCCGGGGGTATTGATCATGGAGGCGCTGGCGCAGGCGGCCGGCATCCTGTCTTTCAAGACCATGGGCGCCAGGCCCGACGCGAATTCCGTTTTCTATTTCGTCGGCATCGACGGCGCGCGCTTCAAGAAGCCGGTGACAGCGGGCGATCAGTTGCACTTGCACGTCCAGATCCTGCGCCAGATGCGTGGCATCTGGAAATACAAGGCCGAAGCCCGCGTCGACGGCGAGATCGTCGCCGAGGCCGAACTGATGTGCGCCAAGCGCGATGTCGGCGGAGCCGGAGTGTGACGGGCGCCATGATTCATCAAAGTGCGCTCGTCGAGCGCGGCGCGCAGCTCGGTAGCAATGTTTCGGTCGGCGCCTATTCGATCATCGGCGAAGACGTGGAAATCGGCGATAACACGGTGATCGGTCCGCATGTGGTGATTTCCGGGCGGACGCGCATCGGCCGCGACAACCGGATCTTCCAGTTCAATTCGCTGGGTGAAGTGCCGCAGGACAAGAAGTACGACGGCGAGCCGACGCGCCTGGAGATCGGCGACCGCAACACCATTCGCGAGTTCTGCACCTTCAATTTGGGCACCGCCCAGGATGTCGGTATCACCCGAGTCGGCAATGACAACTGGATCATGGCCTATGTGCACATTGCGCATGATTGCCAGGTGGGCAACCATACGGTCTTCGCCAATAACGCACAGTTGGCCGGCCATGTGCATATCGACGACTGGGCAATTCTCGGCGGCTATACCGGGGTGCACCAGTTCTGCCGCGTCGGCGCCCATACCATGACTGCCGTCGGGACGGTCGTTCTGCAGGACGTTCCGCCATTCGTGATGGCTGCGGGAAATACCGCCAGTCCCTTTGGAATCAATGCCGAAGGGCTCAAGCGGCGTGGTTTTCCCCCCGAGGCGCTGCTGGCTTTGAAACGTGCCTACCGAACACTCTACAAGTCGGGGCTGATGCTGGATGAGGCGCGCGCCAAGCTGGGGGAGGAGGTGCTCGTTCATCCGGAGATCCAGCCACTAATCGATTTCCTCGCGGCGTCGAAGCGCGGCATCATTCGATGAGCGTAGCGGTACCGGTGCGCATCGCCATGGTCGCTGGCGAAGCCTCGGGCGACCTTCTCGCCAGTCAGCTGATACAGGCCTTGCAGGCGAGACTGCCCGATGCGGTGTTTTTCGGTGTCGGCGGGCCGAAGATGCTCGGGAGGGGATTCACAGCGTGGCATCCGCTCGAAAAGCTGGCCGTGCGCGGTTATGTCGAAGTGCTTCGGCACTATCGCGAGATCGCCGCTATCCGCCGCGATCTCAAGCGTCGCCTGCTGGCTGATCCGCCGGACGTGTTCATCGGCGTGGACGCGCCGGACTTCAATCTCTCGCTCGAAAAGGTCCTAAAGCGGCACGGGGTGGCCAGCGTCCACTACGTCAGCCCGTCGATCTGGGCCTGGCGCGGCGAACGCATCCACAGCATCGGGGCAGCAGTTTCGCGGGTGTTGGCACTTTTTCCCTTCGAGACCGCGCTCTACGAGAAGCAGGGCATTCCCGTGACTTATGTCGGCCATCCGCTGGCCGACATGCTGCCGCTCGAAGACGGTCGCCATGCGGCGCGGACGCTGCTTGGCATTTCGCAGACGACGCCGGTTTTCGCGCTCTTGCCGGGTAGCCGCCAGTCCGAACTGCAATACATGGCGGAGACCTTCATCGAAACCGCTCGCCGCATGCATGCGCAGATTCCGGCGGCAATTTTTCTCGCCCCGCTGGCGACGCGCGAAACGCGCCTGCTCTTCGAAGCCGCGCTGCACCGCCGGCGGGCGAAGCAGTTGCCTATTCGCCTGCTTTTCGGGCACGCCCATCAGGCGATGATGGCTGCCGATGCGGTGCTGGTCGCCAGCGGCACGGCGACTCTTGAAGCTGCGCTGCTCAAGAGACCGATGGCCATCGTCTACAAGATGGCGCCGCTGTCCTACCGAATGATGCGCCGCATGGGTTACCTGCCCTATGTCGGTCTGCCGAACGTCCTCGCCGGCAAGTTCGTCGTTCCGGAGTTCATCCAGGACGAAGCGACCGCCGAGAATCTCGCGCAGGCCCTGCTGAATCTCTATGCGGACAAAGCGGCCTGCGAACGCATCAAATCGGCATTTCTGGAGATTCATCGACAGTTGCGGCAGAATGCCGCCGAGAAGGCGGCTGACGCCGTCATCGCCTGCCTGCCAAGCACAGCCCTGCGCGTCGATGCTCTTGCTGTTGCCGGTTGATGGTCTGGTCTGCGGCATCGACGAGGCTGGCCGCGGGCCGCTGGCTGGACC
This sequence comes from Candidatus Accumulibacter adiacens, assembly GCA_000987445.1. Lineage (GTDB taxonomy): Bacteria > Pseudomonadota > Gammaproteobacteria > Burkholderiales > Rhodocyclaceae > Accumulibacter > Accumulibacter adiacens. Next base: position 6,842 of record LBIU01000096.1, read on the forward strand.
GGTGGTTGCCGCCGCAGTGATCCTCGATCCGGATCGGCCAATCGTCGGCTTGAACGACTCGAAGAAGCTTTCGGCCGGCAAGCGAGAAGTGCTTGCCGAGCAGATCCGTGACAGCGCGCTGGCTTGGGCCGTCGCTGAGGCCAGTGTCGCCGAGATTGACCGGTTCAACATTCTGCAGGCCAGCCTGCTGGCTATGCAGCGCGCCGTCGCGGCCCTCGCCGGCGCGCAGGGGCGGGTAATTCCGAGCCATGCGCTGGTCGACGGCAGCCATTGCCCACAATTGCCCTGTTCGGTCGACGCCGTCATCGGCGGTGATGGCAAGGTCGCAGCGATCGCTGCCGCATCGATTCTCGCCAAGACCTCCCGTGACGCCGGCATGCGGGTGCTGCATGGCAGCTATCCGCAGTACGGTTTCGATCGCCACAAGGGCTACCCGACCGCGTTTCACCTGCAGGCGCTGCGCGAACATGGTGCGACTCCGCAGCACCGCCGCAGCTTTGCACCGGTGGCGCGCCTCAGCGAGTCATGAAACGGATCGCCTCGCGCGACAATGCCCATTACAGAGGGCTGCTGAAACTCTCGCAAAGCAGTCGTGAGCGGCGCAAGAGCGGCCGCGTGCTGCTCGATGGCATGCACCTGATCGAGGCCTACGAGGCGGGCTGCGGGGTGCCGGAAGAGATCGTGATCAGCGACAGCGGAGCAGGCCGGCCGGAGAACGCGCGCTACCTTGATAGCAGGCCAGCGGGTAGCCGTATCAGCTACGTCGCCGATGCCTTGTTCAAGGAACTGGCCCTGGTCGATACGCCCAGTGGCATCATGGCCGTCGTTGCCCGACCACAGCCGGCTGGTGGCGGTGACCATGCCGCCGATGCGGTGCTGCTTGATGGCGTTCAGGATCCCGGCAATCTCGGTTCGATCCTGCGTAGCGCAGCCGCCGCCGGTTTTCACCAGATCCTGCTCTCGGCGGATTGCGCGCAAGCTTGGTCGCCCAAGACCCTGCGCGCGGCCATGGGTGCGCATTTCCAGCTCGCGATCCACGAAGACCGTGATTTGAGTGCTTTTCTCGCCGCCTACCGTGGCCAGTCCGCCGCCACGCTGGTCGATGCATCGACCAGTCTCTACGGCACTACGCTTGGCCGACCGCTGGCCTGGGTTTTTGGCAGCGAAGGTCTTGGCGTGAGGCCGCAGGTCGCTGCACACACCAGCCGGCAGCTACGCATTCCCATGGCCAATGCCAGTGAGTCGCTGAATGTCGCCGCCGCTGCCGCGGTCTGCCTTTTCGAAACCCTGCGCCAGCGTCAGCTGGCCGAGCCATCGCTTCGCTCGGGTCTGGGCTAGCGAGGCCTGGTAAACCGGCTTTCTGGCGCGTTTCACGTTTGGTGTTGGCGTCGCCTTCTGCTAGAATTCGCGGTCTTCCGGAGAGATGGATGAGTGGTTTAAGTCGCACGCCTGGAAAGCGTGTTTAGGATAATATCCTAACGCGGGTTCGAATCCCGCTCTCTCCGCCAATATTTCTGCGTAAGTGGCTGAAAAATATATATTTTAGGAATGACAAAGCCGCATTACGCACGCACCAGCATCCCCCC
>LBIU01000759.1 GCA_000987445.1 Candidatus Accumulibacter adiacens
TTCGGCGACATTCTTTCCGACCTCGGCCCTGCGTGTACCGGCACCATCGGTATCGCGCCTTCCGCCAATCTCAACCCCGAGCGCGATTTTCCCTCGCTGTTCGAACCGGTTCACGGTTCGGCGCCGGATATCTACGGGCGCAACATCGCCAATCCGATCGGCATGATCTGGTGCGGGGCGATGATGCTCGACTTCCTGGGGCAGGGCGATGCCCGCCATAGCGCTGCACACGATGCCATTCTTCGCGCCATCGAAAGCGTGCTCGTGGCCGGTCCGAGGACACCGGACATGGGCGGCACGGCCAGCACCAGCGAGCTTGGACGGGCCGTCGTCGACGCCCTCTGATTCCCGCGTGAGCCTGAACGGGCAGCGTGAGCGGCCAGGCGGAACGGCACCGGCAGCAAGCGGGGCGGGCTTCGGATGAGCGGCTGTCGAGGCGCTGTCGGAACCCCGTTCGCGATTGACGCCACTTGCCGGGCGCTCATATACTCTCCTCGCCACCGTTGAATTTTCCATTCTTCATGCGCGATAAGTACTCCGCAAGGCCCCCCGGATCGGCATCCGGATTTGACCGCTGTCGGCGCGTCATGCTGCATGGCGTCACAGCGCAGGGCGACGACAATCGCTTATTCACGCCAATTCGGCTTGTCCCGATGATGAGATCTTGCGGCAAGCATCACGACCCCTTGCGTCGCTAGCCGCTTCTTGCTGATGCGCGCCGGGTTTGCGTCCGACTGCCACGACAGTCGCCACAACACAGGAGGTTTTACTGCATGGTTTTGAAGCGCGCTGCGATACGTTTTTTCTCGATAGCCTGCTTTTGCATGGCACTTGTCCAGTCACCCGCGCTGGCACGCGACATGGTCAGCATCAAGGGCTCGACCGTGAACATGCGCTCGGGACCCAGCACCCGATCCGAAATCCTCTGGGAGCTCAAGCGCGGATACCCGCTGCAGGTGCTAAAGCGCAAGGGCACTTGGCTGCAGGTGCGTGACTTCGAAAACGACAAGGGATGGGTGGCAAAGTCCCTCACCAGCCGCAAGCCACACTATATCGTCAAGGCGTCGGTGGCCAATATGCGCAGCGGCCCGGGCACCCGTTACCGCATCGTCGGCAAGTCCGAACGTTACGACCTGCTGCGCACCCGGGGCGCCAAGCGCGATTGGGTGAAGGTCGAACGCTCCGATGGCGTCAAGGGCTGGGTGGCGAAACGCCTCTTGTGGGGTTGGTAAGGTCCACCCAGCCGACTGCGCAGGCGCTGTGCGTGCGACCAGCGCCTGCTTGCTCACGCACTAGCTGGCTTGTGTCTGGCGCAGGGCCTTCCCTGCCGCCTGATGCACCAGTCGGCTCAGAGACTCTAGCGCCGACGAAGTAATCCGCCAGCGATGCCAGAACAGTGGCACGTCCAGGCAAGGCTGCGCAGCGAGCTCGACCAGTTGCCCCGCTTTCAGGTGGGCCTCGGCCAGCTGTTCCGGGATCATTCCCCAGGTCATGCCGCGCAAGACCGCTTCGCCGAAGGATCGGGTGGTGGGGAGGTCGTGCGTCGGCGGCTTGATGACGGCATCCGTCAGCCGGGCCAGAAACCCCTGCTGCAGGCCGTCCTTCTTGTTGAACCTCGACGTCGGTGCAGCGTTCAGCGACTCGGCATTGACTCCCGCGGAAAAGTGCCGCGCGACATATGACGGCGAGGCCAGGGCCAGATAGCGCATCACGCCAAGCGCTTCGACCCGGCAACCCTGAATCGCCTTGGCATTGGCACTGACGCCAGCCATCACGGTGCCTTCGCGCAGCAACAGCAGCGAGTGATCCTGATCCTCGACCCGGAGATCGAGCGTAATGGCCGTGCTGACGGCCAGCTCATCGAAGACCTCAAGAAACCAGCTATCGAGAGAGTCGGCGTTGATCACCATCGGGATGCGCACGCTGGATGGGGCACCGGCATCGACCACGCCCAGTGCCGAGAGCGCCTCGGATTCCAGCAGGGTAAGTTCTTCCGCGTAGCGCAGCAGGGGGCGTCCGGCGGCCGTTGGCTGGCAGGGCGTGGAGCGCTGGATCAGGACCTGCCCCATGCGCTCCTCCAGCAACTTGATCCGCTGACTGATCGCCGATGGCGTCACGTTCAACTTCCGCGCCGCCAAGTCGAAACTGCCTTCGCGGATGGCTTCGGCGAAGGCCGCCAGTTGTGCGTTGTCGATCTTCATAAGTTACTGTGAAAGTCGCGTAGGCGACTCACGAAACTCCTTCTCCCCTCGCGGGAGAAGGGCCTGGGGGTGAGACGGGGAATTCAGGGAGCATGCTC
>LBIU01000760.1 GCA_000987445.1 Candidatus Accumulibacter adiacens
TCGCAGCGAGCAGTGCCCTGGCTTCCAGCGCACGCACGAAGTCTTGTGCCGCCTGCATCGGGCCGATGGTGTGCGAGCGCGATGAGCCGACGCCAGTCTTGAACAGATCGAGAACGCTGATCGAAAGGGTGATCCTGTTTCGCTGGTGCAGCATTCTGGCGTCGATGGCCGCATGGATCAATCGATGATTCTTGCGCTGCGGTTTGCATGGCGCCGCACCGTCCTGGGCGGCGGAAGGCGCTACACTGCGACATTGTCACAACAATGAACACCTCATGAAAACGCCCGCAAGACTTGCAGCACTCGTTGAAGAAGGCCTCGTTGACGAGGTGCTCGGCCAGCTGATGAGCGGCAAGGAGGCCACCGTCTATGTCGTTCGCTGCGGCGACGACATTCGTTGCGCCAAGGTCTATAAGGAAGCCAGCCAGCGCAGCTTCCGCCACAACGCTTCATACCAGGAAGGACGCAAGGTCAGGAACAGCCGGCAGGCACGCGCCATGGAGAAGGGCAGCCGCTTTGGGCGAAAAATGCAGGAGGAGGTCTGGCAGAGTGCCGAGGTCGATGCCCTGTATCGGCTGGCCGCTGCGGGGGTGCGGGTTCCCCAGCCGCACCTTTGCCATGAGGGTGTTCTGCTGATGGATTTGATCGTCGATGCCGACGGCGATCCGGCACCGCGCCTCAACGATGTCGAGCTCAACGAAGAGCTGGCGCTGGAGTTCCACGCCCTGCTGATCAAGCAGGTGGTGCGCATGCTTTGCGCCGGCATCATCCACGGCGATCTTTCGGAATACAACATCCTCGTTGGCGAGGACGGGCCGGTGATCATCGATGTGCCACAGGCGATCGACGCGGCGGGCAACAGCAACGCGGCCGAAATGTTTGCCCGGGATGTGCTCAATCTGCGCAGCTACTTCGGCAGCTTTGCGCCCTCGCTCGCCGACACCCAGTTCGGCAAGGAAATCTGGGCGAACTATGAAAGTGGCCTGCTGACCCCAAATCTGGCCTTGACCGGTCAGGTCGTTCTCGACGAACGACTGGCCGATGTCGATGCCGTCCTGCAACAGGTCGATCTGGCCATCAAGGAAAATGAAATCCGCCAAATGTGCCGAGAAGATCAATGACCACCCACAGCCTTTCGACGCCATGAAGCCACCGACGATCCGACCTTCCTCCTCCTGGCAGCTCTGCGCGCTGGCGCTCGCCAGCGCTGCTCTCCTAGTGCCGCCAGGCGGTGCGCAGGCGCGAACCCTGCCCCTGGCGCCTCCCGTCGTGCAGCCGAGCAGCGGGCCGTGGAGTAGTGGCGATGGTTTTTCTTTCGGCCTGAAGACAAAGAAAGACGCAAAACTTCGTCGCTCGGTCAGCGGCATGGCCTGCAGTCTCAGCGCCGCGCAGCAGCGCATCTGTTTGCTGGTCTTCGACGAGGGCGTCGAAGCGCGTTATGCGACCCTGCGCGATGGAACTCTGGCAGTCGGGCCCGAGCGCGTCGCGCTGCGCGCCGACGAGGGCGAACTGGACGCTGAAGGCGCAGCCACGGATGGCCGCTATTTCTACGTCACCGGCTCGCACTCGGCCAAACGTTCCGACTGCAAGAGCAACCCGCACAGCCGCCATGTGATCCGCTTCCGCCGCGACCCGGCGACCGGCCGCGCGCTGCGTTCCCCCGGCGGCGACCCGAGCGGGATACTGGTGGACTATGCCGACAGCGGGGGCCTGTGGGCGATCATGCAAGCGCAGCCCGAACTACAGCCGCACGTCGGCGAAGGCAAGTGCCTGGGCTCGGCGCCTCCCCCCGAGGCGCCGCAGTTGGCGGGGCAAGATGGGGTCAACATCGAAGGCCTGGCGGTCAAGGATGGGCGCCTCTATTTCGGTTTTCGTGGTCCGGCCAAGAAGGGCCAGGCGCTCATCCTTGCGGTCGATGCCGAAGCGCTGTTCAAAGACGGCGATGGCAACGATGTCAAGGCCAGCCTCACCCGCATCAAGGTCGGGGCAGGGCGTGGCATACGCGACATGCTGGCTGTACCCGGCGGTTTCTTGCTGCTTGTCGGCCCGGACGACGAACTCGCCAATCAGGGGCGCGCGAACTGGTCGATTGCCTGGTGGGACGGAAAAAGAGGCCCGGGCGTGGCCACGCCAAAAACGCTGGCCACCCTCGATCTGGGAGACGTCAAGCTGCGCGAACTCAAAGCGGGCAAGGCGAACGCCTGCGAAGACAAGGCGCTCAAACCCGAGGCCATGACGCTGCTCGAAGAAGCGCCACAGGCCTACAAGCTGTTGATTCTGTCCGACGGCATGTGCGACGGCGGAGCATTGGCATTTACCGTTCCGCGCTAAGC
>LBIU01000761.1 GCA_000987445.1 Candidatus Accumulibacter adiacens
ATTATGTAAACTTCAAGGCAAGGAGAAAAACGGGGCCGCAGCCCCGTTCAGCGCTGGAAAGCAAAGCTCACACTGGGCTTACTTGTTGTCGAATTTTGCTTTGGCGTCGGCAAATGTCTGGCGTACGCTTGCCCAGATACTCTCGCTGCCGTTTCTGAGTTCTTCCCACGCATCATCCGCAGCCTCTTGAAGAGCGTTTATCCGCCCCTGCGCCAGCGTCTTCTGATATCTGAGTTCCTCAGCCTTGGCCTGGAATTTTTCCTTGAACTCGGCGTCGGCTTGTCGTGCCTTCGCTTCCATGGCGTCGAGGTCTGCACTCCACTCATCGAGCTGCAGTTTCAGTTTCCCGATGTAGGCATTCTTCGTCTCTTTCAGATTCATGTGTCGCTCCTTTCGCAAGAGTTAAAGACCGGCTCCAATCTTACCAGCGCGCGGCCCCTGTGGTCAGCCTGAATCAGCAGACAGGCCTTTGACTCACGGACAGCACGCCTCGAGTGCGCTGATCAGGGCTGGTCGTACATATTTTTTTTCCACCGGTTTCCTGCCACAGATCGGCCTATACTGCAATCACACCTGCGTTCGCTGGTGCTCACGAGGAGTAGATCATGGGCAAGATAAGGCAAGGTAACAAAGAAGCGAAGAAGCAAGCGGCTTTGACGCCAAAGGAAAAAAAGGCTGCCAAACAGGCCGAAAAGCATGCCGCTGGGGTCGCGCCATTGATCCAACGTTGAGCCTGTAAATTGCAGATCGCACGCCAGCGTGCGATCAGGCCGTCGGTAGCCCGAAGGTTGGTTGAGCAGCCAGCGCCGGGAGCACCGGCGGCTTTTCCCTTCAGGAAGGCTTGGAAGCGCCTGCGGAACTTTCTTACCCACCCCGGATTGCCGTGTCCAGATCACTTCCCGGGCTGACTCAAACGATCGAGTCGCAAGCGCTGGCGCTCGTCGAAAAGCCGTCTGGCAGCGAAACTGACGGCAACGACGGTGCCGAATCCGGTCCCGCCGGCGATAAGAAACATCACCAGAATCTGGTACTTGACGGCCTCGACCGGTGGCGTACCAGCAAGGATCTGGCCGGTCATCATGCCCGGCAGGCTGACGATGCCGGCGGCAGACATGGCGTTGATGATCGGAATCAAGCCGACACGGATGGCTTCGCGGCGGCTGTCTGAAATTGCCCGCTGCCAGCTCTGGCCGAGAGCCAGGCGGCTCTCGATAATCGGGCGTTTCTGGGCGGCGTCCTGGGTCAGACGGTCGAGGCCCAGCGAGATGCCGTTCATGGTGTTGCCGAGGATCATTCCCAGAAGAGGTATGGCGTATTGCGGCGCGTACCAAGGGCTGGTGCCGATCACCAGTACCAGCGCCATGACGGTGACGGTGAACGACGAGACAAACATCGACAGCGTACCGACGCCGAAGCCCCACCAGCCGATGAAGCGACGTTTCTGGCGGACCATGACTTCGCGTCCGGCAACCGAAATCATGACTCCCGCCATCAGCGCCACCCAGGCCAGGTGGACATGGTCGAACAACACCTTGAGTACCAGACCGATCAGCAACAGCTGGATCGTGCTGCGCGCCGCGGAGGTCAGCAATTGACGCTCGACGCCAAGGCGCAGGCGCAGCGACAGTCCGGCGAGGGCGAGGATCAGCAGCGCGGCAATCGCCAGATCCAACGGGGAGAGCGCGATCACCTGCATGGCAGCCCCCTCTCCTCTTCCGCCAGGCGACCGTCGCGCAAGATGAAGCAGCGCTGCGCGACGCGTTCGATTTGCCCTGAATCGTGGCTGACCCAAAGTACGGCGGCGCCCCGCTGGCGTCGATACTCGGCCAGCAGCTCTTCGACGCGATAGGTCGTCTCCTGGTCGAGATTGCCGGTCGGCTCGTCCAGCAGCAGTGCGGCTGGATTCTGCATCAGGGTTCGCAACAAGGCCAGCCGCTGTCTTTCGCCGGTTGAACATCGGGACAGCTGCCAGTCGATGGCAGCGTCGGGCAAGCCGAGCTGCCGCAGCCAGCGGGCATTGATGTCCCCCTCGAAATGTTCGCCAACGCGCTCGCCCCACCAGTGGCTTTCCGCCGCCACCAGGGCCACCGAACGCCGCCAGTCCGGGGCTCGCAGTTGCGAGCAGCGCCGGCCATCGAGAGAGGCTTCGCCGGCATGCGCATCAAGGTCGGCGATGGCGCGCAACAAGAGCGTCTTGCCGCTACCGGAGGCGCCATGGACACAGACGCATTCACCGCCATCGATAGCGAGTTCGATGGGGCCGACATGGCGGGCGCACAGTTGCTGGAGACGCAGGCTAGGCACGCTCAAATCCTGGCGAAACCGGCTTCGGGAAGGAATCGAGCAGCGGGCAGCGCGCGCATTCGGCGTTTACACGGTTTTCGCGACGAGGACATGCCGTTCAGTACCCACGGGATTTGCCAAAGCGGCAATTGTAGAGGGAATCGTGGCCATGAAGCTTCGCCGTCGGCGCCAACGGTCATGACAGGTGGAGACACCTCACAGAA
>LBIU01000762.1 GCA_000987445.1 Candidatus Accumulibacter adiacens
TCGTTCGAAAACAAGAAACCGGTGGTGTATGTGCACTCGCTGGCCTCCGGCAAGCGCGTCGTAGTGGCCAATTTCAAGGGCTCCAACTCGGCGCCGGCATGGTCCCCCGACGGCCGCCGTCTGGCAGTCGTGCTCAGCAAGGAGGGTGGTTCGCAAATCTTCCTCGTCAATGCCGACGGTGCCGGCGCACAACGGCTGACGAGCAGCAGCGCGATCAATACCGAGCCCAATTTTTCTCCGGACGGGCAGTTCGTCTATTTCACCTCGGACCGTGGCGGCAGCCCCCAGATCTACCGGGTCGGAATCGATGGCGGCGATGTGCAGCGGATCAGCTTTGAAGGTAGCTACAATGTCACGCCCCGTATTTCGCCAGACGGCAAGTCGATGGCCTTCGTCAGTCGCCGTGATGGCGGTTTCCGTTTGAGCGTAATGGACCTGGCAAGCAGGCAGGTTCAGGTTCTGACCGACTCCTACAAGGACGAATCGCCGAGTTTTGCCCCGAACGGCCGGATGATCCTGATTGCCACCGAGGCCGGTGGTCGAGGAGTCCTTTCTGCAGTGTCGACCGATGGCCGAATCAAACAGCGCCTTTCCATTTCGGCGGGCGATGTTCGTGAGCCGGCATGGGGTCCTTTCAACAACTAGTTAGCCGCTTCAATTGCCCATTTCTGCAGGAGATAGATTTATGAAACAACTCGTCATCCCGGCTGCGCTTGCACTTCTGCTGGCGGCCTGCAGCTCGACACCCGACGCCGACAAAGCCGGCGCCGGCGCGCCGGTCGAGTCACGCGGACCGGGAGTGGCCACCGTTACGACCGGCGGAGTCGATGGCCAGCGCTTGCCGCCCGAGCTCAGCGATCCGAACAACATCCTCTCCAAGCGGAGCGTCTACTTCGACTATGACAATTACGAGGTGAAGGCGGAATACCGGGATCTGGTTGCTTCGCACGCCAAGTTCCTCACCCAGAACCGCCAGTTCAAGATGCTCATCCAGGGCAATACCGACCAGCGCGGCAGCCGTGAATACAACCTGGCGCTCGGCCAGAAACGCGCCGACGCCGTCAAGCGGATGCTGGCTCTGCTTGGCGCTCAGGAACAACAGCTCGAGGCGGTAAGCCTGGGCGAGGAGAAGCCGAAGAATGAAGGCCAGAACGAGACCGCCTGGGCTGAGAACCGTCGCGCCGACATGCTCTATGACGGTGAGTTCTAAGATGCCGGAAACCTGCAACGGTGGTCACTGGCCGGCCAAGTCGCGCGTCGTTTCGATCGCCCTGTTGCTCGCCGCGCTAGGCGCGCAACAGGCGCATGCCGGCCTGTTTGACGACGAGGAGGCGCGACGGCAGGTCAGCGACCTGCAGCTCAAGGCCAATGAACGCCTGGACACCGTCGCCCGAGGGCAGATGGAGCTGGCCAATCAGATTCAGGCGCTACGCGACGAGAACGCCCGCCTGCGCGGTCAGGTCGAGACGCTCAATTACGAGCTCGATGCAGTCAAGAAGAGGCAGAAGGACTTTTATATCGACCTCGACGGTCGCCTTCGCAAACTCGAGGCACCAGCGGCAAGCACGGCAACGGCGACGACCGGCGTGCAGGCAACGAAGCCGACCGACGACAGCAACCCGGCCACTGAGCCCACCCGGAAAGCCGCCAGCGACCCGGCCAGCGAAGCACGCGAGTACGAGGCAGCGCTCAATCTGTTTCGCGCCAACAAGCTAAAAGAGGCCGCGGCGGCGTTCGACGCCTTTGCCAAAGCGCATCCGGACAGCACGCTGACCCCGAACGCTTACTACTGGCTCGGCAACGCCCATTACGCCATGCGGGATTGCCGTCGGGCACTCGAAGCACAGCGCGTCGTCGGCAACAAGTGGCCGACGCACGCCAAGGCCGCCGATGCTCTGCTCAACGTGGCCACCTGCCAGCAGGAACTCGGCGACAACCAGAGTGCCCGAAATACGCTGGAAGCGCTGCTTGCCAAGTACCCGGACAGTTCGGCGGCGA
>LBIU01000097.1 GCA_000987445.1 Candidatus Accumulibacter adiacens
AGTGCGGCGTCGTCTGGGGTCGCAAAGGCGCTATGAGCGACGTGTTGCGCCGCTGCTTGCGCCGCTATGGCGGCGACGGCCAGGGGCGAGGTGGCGATCAACAGGGCGACAGCGAGCGTCTTGAGGGTGGGCTTGAGCGTTCTCATCAGTTTCTCCGCAGAAATGGGGGTAGGTAGGAGTGTTCAGCGACCACGTCCGCCCCCTCCGCGATGGCCGCCACCGCCAAGGCCACGATGGCCGCTGCCACCCCGGTTGCTCATCTGTGAGCGGCTGCTACGGCCGCGCTGGCTGGCCTCTCGTGTCGCGCGGCCATTGCCGGCGCCCGAAAAGCCGCTACCCCTTGCACTACTGCTTGCGTTGCGGCGCGCGTTACTGCTTGCCGCGCGGTTGCTTGCTGATCTGCTCGCGCCATCAGCGGTTGCGGCGCGATCGCTTGCCGATGTCCTCGCACCGCCGCTCGCCCTGCGGTCGCTCGCCGCTGCCCGTGTGCCACCGGCACCTGCGCGCTTGTCGCGGGTCGCGGCGCTCGCGCCACGATTGGTATTGCGCGCGCGATCGTTCAGCTGAGCACGATCCATACCCTTGAGTTGCGAGCGCCCGCTTTCGGCACGGCCGCGAAAGTTCTCGCGTGCCTTGGCGGCCGAGGCGTTGCCGCCGCGATTGTATTGGCGCGCCACATTCTGGTCGCGGTAGGCGACCCCGCGGCGGTGGTTGACGTTGTGATTCCAGTTCCTGTTGCTGATCTGGGTGCGGTTGAACGAGTTGTAACGATTGACGTTGACATTCACCGAGCCGCGGCCCCAGCCCCAGTTGCAGCTTCCCCAGATGGCTGCGCCGACGAGAACGCCGGTGGCGAAGACCAGGCCGGGCGGATAGACATAGGCCGGCGGATAGACGTAATACGGTGGTGTCGGATACCACCAGCTGCCGTAGACCACGCTCGGGTTGTAGGTGGGTACGTAGATCACGTCGGGCTTGGGGGACTCGACGACGTAGATCGTCTGACTGCCCTGCGTCTCGGTCTTGACCACCTGCTGTGGCGTCGTCTTGAGGTTGCCGTTGGCATCGGCCTTGGCGCGCAGAGTCTGCACGGTGTCCATCACCGCCTGCTGCTGGGCGAGGAAAGCATCGCCGAGTTTCTGCGTCCAGCTGAGGTTGTCGTTCATCTGCTTGAGCACTTCGGGTACCGCGGTCAGCGACTTGACCGCCGGATCCCACTGCTGTTTGGCCATCGCATCTTCCAGCGCCTTGTCGCTGACCTTGGGATTGGCCTTCGACCAGCGGGCTGCCTCGACGACTTCCAGCGGATAGGTCGAGGCCATCAGGATTTGTGCCAGCAGGGCATCCGGATAGAGTGCGATCGGTGCCAGCAGCCGGTCAAGGTCTTCCTGTGAGAAGGTCTGCTGCGCCGGGCTTGCTGACGCGGCCTGCGCTGCCGGCGCTGCCGGCGCTTGCTGTGCGATGCTCGGCGACAGCGCAAACATCAGCGCTGTAAGCAGGGCACAGGATCGGGAGGTCTTCGAGTTCATCAAGCATCCTCGGATGGAAAACAACGATTTACGAGAGAAGCGACAAGGGTCGAGGGCAACTTCGCTTGGCCAGCATGGGTCCGGCAAGCAAGCGAGTAGCGTCTCAGCATATCCCCTGCAGGGGCGGATTGCCAGTCGACCGGACAAGCGTCCCGCGTTTGCCAAGGGAGGCCGTGCAGTCGGCGGCCCGGGTGCTCGGGCGAGCAAGCCTGCAGCGAATGCCGTAAGCTTGGTGACAGCATGCTGCGCTAGCCTTGCTCATGCGCTGCGTGGGCTTTGTGGCTGCGCCTTGCTTTCCCGTTCAATGTCCGGAGTCGTGCGATGCACATGGCGGATGCGCTCTTGTCGCCTGCGGTCGGCCTCAGCCTGTGGGCGGTTTCGGCGGCTGCTGTCGCGGATTGTTCTCGGCGCGTAAGCGAGCAGTTCGACGAGCGCAAGGTGCCGCTGATGGGTGTCCTCGGCGCCTTCCTGTTTACCGCCCAAATGATCAACTTCAGCATCCCGGGGACCGGCTCCAGCGGCCATCTCGGCGGCGGGCTACTGCTGGCCATCCTGCTCGGCCCGCATGCGGCCTTGCTGTGCATGGCCTCGGTGCTGGTGGTGCAGGCGCTGTTCTTCGCTGATGGCGGCCTGCTGGCGCTTGGCTGCAACCTCTTCAATCTGGGTTTCCTGCCGGCCTTTGTCGCTTATCCGCTCGTCTATCGCCCGCTTGCCGCCGAGCCGTCGAGCGCTGCGCGGCGCTCTTTGGCGACCCTCGTTGCGGCGGTCGTCGGCTTGCAACTGGGGTCGTTGGCGGTCGTCCTCGAAACGCTGCTCTCGGGGCGGGCGGCGCTGCCGTTTGCCACTTTCGCATTCTTCATGCAGCCGATCCACCTGCTGATCGGCATCGGCGAAGGCCTGCTTAGCGCCGCGCTGCTCGCTTTCATCGA
>LBIU01000763.1 GCA_000987445.1 Candidatus Accumulibacter adiacens
AGGTGCGGGCTCTCCATTCAGAAAGGGACTTCAATGAATTCAGATGCACGAAAACCAACAACTTCTGCAGGGCGCAGCATTCCTGCGCTGGCACTCTCCGTGGCCCTTGGCCTGGGACTTTCGACAAGTGTGAGCGCAGACGAGATGGATGCCAAGAGATTGGTCAAAGCCATGTCGGAGTTCCTGGCAGCACAACAGGCACTCTCGTTCAGCTACGATGCCACACTCGAAGTGGTCACGCCTGAAGACCAGATTCTCGGGCTGGCGAGTTCGGGCAAGGTCGTCGTCAATCGGCCCGACAAGATTCACGCGACGCGCGCGGGCGGCTTCGCCGATGTGGTCATGTCGTTCGACGGAAAGACACTGACCATCCTGGGCAAGAATCTGAATCAATACACCCAGGTCGAGATACCTGGCTCGATCGATCACCTGGTTGACGTGCTGCGCGACAAGTACGGTCGCCCCCTCCCTGCCGCAGACCTGTTGCTGTCAAACTCCTACGATGTGCTGATGGAGGGTGTCGAAGACATCAAGGACCTGGGCAGTGGCGTGATTGGTGGTGTCGAGTGTGATTCCTTGGCCTTTCGGAGCAATGAGGTCGATTGGCAGATCTGGATCGCGCATGGCGACAAGCCGTATCCCTGCCGTTATGTGATCACCTCCAAGCGCGTGCCGAATGGCCCGAGTTACAGCATCCAGTTCAGCGACTGGAAGACCGGGAACGCGGTGACGGCAGCTGGCTTTGCGTTCAAGAATACAAGCAAGGCTAGCAAGATCAAGATCGAAGAGCTGAAGGGTACGGGTGACTTGCCCGAGCACTTCACCACGGGAGAAAAGAAATGAGCATGCTGAAACCAACTGCAGTTCTGGTGATCACCACGGCGATCGTCGTTCTTGGGTCCGAGTTCGGCGAGCGACTCGCTCTGCCGGGAATACACGGCGTCATCCCGAGGGCCGAAGCCGTCGTCGGCCGGCCGCTCACGCCGGTAAGCTACGCCGGCGTCGCGCGGCGCACCGTGCGACGTTGCGCGGCGGGCGTTTACCGCTGCTGATCAGCCGATTGCCGCAC
>LBIU01000764.1 GCA_000987445.1 Candidatus Accumulibacter adiacens
GCCAGGATGGCGATCAGGTTGATCGTGGCCATCAGCCCCATGGCGGCATCCGCGGTGTTGAACACCGTCGCCACTGCCTGCACCGCGCCCCAGACGACCATCAGCAACACGCCGCAGCGCAGGATCAGCAGCCCGGCCTTGTTGCCAACGCCGAGGTAGACCATCGCGTTCTCGGAATAAGAGTAGTTGCCGATGATCGACGTAAAGGCGAAGAAGAAGATCGCCACGGCGATGAAATAGCGCCCGGCCGCACCGATGTGCACCTCGAGCGCGTTCTGCGTCAACTGCGTTCCGGTGATCCCCGACCCCGGCTCGAGCACCCCGGAGAGGAGGATCATGATCGCCGTCGCGGTGCAGATCAGGATGGTGTCGATGAACACCCCCAGCGCCTGCACGAATCCCTGGCTCGACGGATGGTGCGGCACCGGCGTCGCCATCGCGGCGATGTTCGGTGCCGATCCCATCCCGGCCTCGTTCGAGAACAGGCCGCGCTTGACGCCGTTCATCATCGCCGCCATCACCCCACCGGTGACGCCGCCAGCGGCTTCCTGGAGGCCGAAGGCCGAGCTGATGATCTGGCCGAGTACGCCCGGGACGACGGCGAGGTTGGTGAGCACCACGTAAACCGCCAGCAGCAGATAGGTGACCGCCATGAATGGCACCAGGATTTCGGCCACCTTGGCGATCTGCTTGACGCCACCGAAAATCACCAGCCCGGCGATCGCCGCCACCACCAGGCCGACCGCCAGCTTGGGAACGCCGAAAGCGCCCAGCATCGCGTCGGCAATCGAATTCGCCTGAACGGCGTTGAAAACCAGCCCGAAAGAGACGATCAGGCAGACCGAAAAGACCACCCCCAGCCAGGGCATCTTGAGCCCCTTGCGGATATAGAATGCCGGCCCGCCGCGGTACAGCCCGGCCGGCCCGTGAGTCTTGTAGAGCTGCGCCAGCGTCGACTCCGAATAGGCTGTCGCCATGCCGACCAGCGCCACCATCCACATCCAGAAGATCGCCCCGGGCCCGCCGAGATAGAGCGCCACCGCCACCCCGGCGAGGTTGCCGGTACCGACCCGGCTGGCCAGCGAAACGGTCAGCGCCTGGAACGGTGAGATGCCGGCCTTGTCGGTTTCCCGCGATGAGAGGACGGTGCGGAACATCTCGCCAAAATGCACGATCTGCGGAAATCCCAACCGGACGGTGAAATACAGGCCCGCCGCCAGCAGCCCGTAGATCAGGACGTAGCCCCAGAAGATGGTGTTCAGAAAGTCGATGATGGCGTTCATGGAGGCCCCCCGCACAAGTATGACCGCAGCTTACACA